>VBKI01000054.1:0-76982 GCA_005879535.1 Deltaproteobacteria bacterium
CGCGGTTTTGCGCCGAGCCATCGAGATGCGCGAGGTGAGCCGCCGGGTCAAGCAGCAGCAGCTGGCTCTCGAGCGGCATGTCAACGAGCTCGAGGTCATCGTCGAGGAACGCACGCGTGAGCTGCGGCAGACGAACGAGGTCATCGAGAGCCCGTTACCGTTCATCGGCCCCGGCGCGCAGATGGAGAAGATTGTCCAGCAGATCCGCCAGGTGGCCGACTCTCCGCTCACGGTCCTCGTCGAAGGTGAGACGGGCACAGGAAAGGAACTCGTCGCTCGGGCAATCCATTACCTGAGCTCCCGGCGCGAGAAACCGTTTGTGGCGGTCGATTGCGGCGCGATCCTCGATACGCTCATCGAATCCGAGCTCTTCGGGTATGAGCAGGGCGCGTTCACGGGAGCGCATCAGCGAAAGGAAGGGTACTTCCAGCGCGCGCACGGCGGTACCCTGTTCCTCGATGAGATCGCCAACGTTCCCCTTCCCACGCAGGCCAAGCTCCTGCGTGCTCTCGAGGAGCGAGAGGTGCAGCCGCTCGGCAGCAAGGAGCCGATTCGCGTTTCCGCGCGGATCATCGCCGCCTCGAATGTGTCGCTCGAGCGAGAGGTACGGGCGGGGCGATTCCGCCAAGACGTTTACTATCGCCTCAACGAATTCGGGATCACGCTGCCGCCTCTCCGTGAGCGGGACGACATCCTGCACTTGGCGAACGAGTTTCTTCCCGAAGCCGGTCTGGAACTCGGCCGATCGTGCCGCAAAATCTCAGAAGCCGCGGCCCAGGTCCTTCTGCGATACCACTGGCCCGGGAACGTTCGGGAGCTCAGGAATGTCATCCGCCGGGCGATGCTCCTCGCGTCGGATGTAATCGAGCCGGAGCACCTCGCGGTCATGCCAGTCGAACCGCTGCCCGCGCTCTCGGCGACGGGATGCCGTGGACCGGCGGAAACCGTCAACTCGCTGAAGGAGATCGCCGGCGCGGCTGCCGCCGATGCCGAGCAGCAGGCGATCCGCCGGGTGCTCCAAGTCACCGGCGGAAACAAGAGCGAGGCAGCCAGGCTCCTGCGAACCGACTACAAAACCCTGTATCTCAAAATGAAGGAGTACGGTATCGACGCGGCGCCGTTCCGGAATTCAGCGCGCCCGGGTTGATTCGAACCACGGGCGCGCTCGTATGCACGGAGGTTCCAGCGGCCGCAACCCTCACCTGCGTCGTTTTCGAGCTTCCTCAGGGGAACAGGGCTAGCGGCAACGGACGGTGTTCATCCGCCGCAGACACCATCGCCCGGCCCATAGAAGTTGCACGGGTAGAGCGGATCGCACTGAGTGCTGCTAGTGCACGCACTCCCGGGCGGCAGGGTGTTCGATGACGTGCCCTCCTGGCAGCTAAAAGCTCCGGTTACATCGGCAACGCACTTTAAACCGGCGCAGCACGGGGCTTGGTTCGCGCCACAGCTTGTACCCGCAGTAGCTGAGCACGCGCAGGACGTGGCGACGAAGTCACCATGGCTCAGGTGCGCCGGAACGGCGTTCTCGCTCACAGTTATCAGATGCGCATTCGCCTCGTTGCCAGGCGGAGTGTGGCAGATGGTCGTGTTTGTAGCAGCGGCGACTTGGGGGATGAGGGCGATTGCAGCGAACACCAAGAACGCGGCACACATCGTCCGCGTCCTCAGCAACGAGTGTCGGGGCTGAACGCTCATGTCAGGGTCCCTTTCTTGGCGATCGAGGTCTGAACAGCGTCGGTAGGTTTGACAGCGCGATCGCGGGAAGCAATCTGCCGGCCACGCCATGGTGTTGGCGCCATAGTTTGATCGACGAGCGCCCATCGCTGGACGCGCAGGCGCGAGCCTTGCCATGCCGGCGATCGTTCATTCAAATGACGAGCGACACATTGGTGGTCGAGGTCCGCGTCGTCTCCGCTTGCCGCTGGCCTCGCGAAAGGAAAGCAGTACCTGATCGGAACGCGGCCGGCCTGGCGTCATTACCTTACTTACGCGCTCGCTTTCTCAAGACGAGCGGGCGGGGCGAGTGAACTTCCTGACCTGGCGCGCGCGCACAGCGCGCGATCGGAAAAATCCGAATTTCCCCCCGGGAATTCCCTGCTGCAGCGAGCGTTACCGCGCCGGGCTGTCGGATGTGCTTTCTCCGGCGGCCCGGCGAAACTGTTGCCTCAGTCGTTCATCCGCCGCAGACGCTATCGTTGCTCCCAACGGAGGTGCACGGGTTCAGCGCATCACACTGAGTGCTGTCAGTGCAGGAATTCCCGGGCGGCAGGGGGTTCGATGCCGTGCCCTCCTGGCAGCTAAAAGCTCCGGTTATATCGGCAACGCACTTCAAACCGGCGCAGCAGGGGGCTTGATTCGCGCCACAGCTTGCCCCCGCAGTAGCTGCGCACGCGCAGGAAGCGCCGACAAAGTCACCATGGGCTATGTGCGCCGGCCAGGCCGCCTCGGGGATGTTTATCACATGCGCATTCGCCTGGTTGCCAGGCGGAGTATGGCACCAGGGCAGGGTCGTCGCAGCAGCGACTCGGGGGATGGTGGCGGTGGCAGCGAACACCAAGAACGCGGCACACATGGTCCGCGTCCTCAGCAACGAGTTTTGGGGCTGAACGCTCATGTCAGGCTCCCTTTCTTGGCGATCGAGGTCTGAACAGCGCCGGTAGGTTTGGCAGCGCGATCGCGGGGAGCAATCCGCCGGCCGCACCATGGTGTTGGCGCCATAGCTTGATGGACGAGCGCCCACCGCTAGGGCGCTCAGGCGCCTGCCATGCCCGGCGATCGTCCAAATTGACGAACAGACATTCTACGTCGAGGTCCGTAGCGTCCCCGACTTGCCGCTGGCCGCGACAAGAACACGCCCGCCGTGGCGCGAACGTGCTCCCAGTCAAACTCTCGATCAGCCCTGTGCGGCCGGGGTTGCAGATCCCGGGTCGCGGTCCGGCACAGTGCGCGCGCCAAGGCGGCGGAGGAGTCGCCAAGAAATTGGACGAGCTGCAACTCCTGGTGAACGATGCCGGCATCAGCATCGATGGCCTCATCCTTCGTTACGAGGCGGAAGACCTGCGGCGCTTGCTCTACGTGGACCTCGCATCGACCTTCCATCGCTGTCCAAGGCGGCGCTGCGTCCCATGATGAAGCAGCGCGGCGGCAGCATCGTGAACCTGACCAGCGTCGTCGGTGAGCAGGGCAACGCCGAAGTGCTGCGGGTGAACGGCGGCTTGTACATGTGAGCAACGCGCGTCGCGCCGCCACCGCTAATCGCCTGGCGCGGCAGCGGCGCCAGGATGCGCCCGAGCCGGCCGCGGCGGCGTGGCACCGCTCGCGCGGGATGCTCTTCGCGCTGTTCGCGGCGTCCGGATTCGCGGGGCTCATCTACGAGTCGATCTGGACGCATTACCTCAAGTTGTTCCTCGGGCACGCGGCGTATGCGCAGACGCTGGTGCTCGCGATCTTCATGGGCGGCCTGGCGCTCGGCTCGTGGCTGTCGAGCCGGTGGTCGGAGCGGTGGCGCGATCTGCTCGTCGCGTACGCGGCGACGGAAGCGGCCATCGGCGTGCTCGGCCTCGCGTTCCACCACGTGTTCGTCGGAGCGACGAGCCTGGCGTACGAGCACGTGCTCCCGCGCCTCGCCGGTTCCGCCGCAGCGGTGACGTTGTTCAAGTGGTCGCTGGCCGCGGTGCTGATCCTGCCTCAGTCCGTGCTGCTGGGGATGACCTTTCCGCTCATGACCGCGGGCCTACTGCGCGTCTTCGCGCAGCGGCCGGGACAGTCACTGGCGATGCTGTACTTCACGAACAGCCTGGGAGCGGCGGCGGGCGTGCTGGTCAGCGGATTCGTGCTGATCGCGGCGGTCGGGCTGCCGCGGACGATCCGGACGGCGGCGCTGATCAATTTCGCGATTGCGGGCGCTGTGTGGTGGCTCTTCCGCGGGCACGAGAAGCCGACGCTCGCCGTGGTTCCGCAGCAGGAGCGGCGGGATCGGACGTTCTTCTTCTTCCTCGGCACCGCGTTCGTCACCGGGGCGTCGTCGTTCATGTATGAAGTGGCATGGATCCGGATGCTGGCGCTCGTGCTCGGGTCCTCGACGCACGCCTTCGAGCGGTGGGCGGGCTGTGGATCCAGCGGCGCATCGACCGGCTCGGCGCTCCGGTGCGGACGATCGCGTATCTGCAGGTCGCGATGGGGGTACTCGCGCTCGCCACGCTGTTTCTGTACGGGCAGACGTTCGCGGTAATGCGCTGGGTAGTGCTGCACTTGCCGCACGACGAGCACGGCTATGCGTTGTTCACCCTGTGGAGCGACGGGATCGCAGTCGCGATCATGCTGCCGGCGACGTTCTGCGCCGGGACGACACTGCCGCTCATCACGTTCCATTTGATGAAGCGCGGCCACGGCGAGGCGAGCATCGGCGCCGTGTACGCGGCGAATACGGTCGGCGCGATCGCCGGGGTGTTTTGCGCCGTGCACGTTGGATTGCCGCTCCTCGGGCTGAAAGGGCTGCTGACGCTCGGCGGCGCGCTCGACATCGCGCTCGGCGTGGTGCTGCTCTGGATGGCGGCAGCGGCATTCACGAGCACGCGAGTGCCGCGGGCGCTCACCGCCGCGGGAGCAGTCGCCATCGGCGTTGCGCTGCTGTTCGGGCAGCTGGACGCGCTGAAGATGGCGTCGGGCGTCTACCGGACCGGAACGCTGCTGCCGCCCGGGCCGAACCGCGTGCTGTTCCATCGCGATGGAAAGACGGCCACGGTCAGCGTGCTGCACAACGACGAGGACGGCCGGCGGGCCATCCACACCAACGGCAAGATCGACGCGGCGATCAGCACGGATCCGCGGCAGCGGCCTTCGGGTGACGAGCCGACGATGGCGCTGCTTGCGGCGGTGCCCATGGCGCTTCACCCGGACGCGCGGCGTATCGCCTGCATCGGATTCGGCTCCGGCATCACGACGCACCTGTTGCTGACGAATCCGCGTCTCGAGCGCGTCGACACGATCGAGATCGAGCCGGAGATGGTGCGCGGCGCCGAGCACTTCCGCCCCTGGAACGAGCTGGCCTACTCGGACCGGCGCTCGCGCATCGTCATCGATGACGCGAAGACGTTCTTCGCGACGCAGACGCAGAAGTACGACGCGATCCTGTCGGAGCCATCGAACCCGTGGGTGAGCGGCGTAGCGGGACTGTTCTCGAATGAGTTCTACCGACTCGTGCGCCGGCATCTGGCCGACGACGGCATCCTCGTGCAGTGGATCCAGCTGTACGAAATTGACGTGCCGCTGGTCGTCTCGGTGCTGCGGGCCATCGAAGCGAACTTCGCGGATTACGTCGTGTACGCAAGCGGCGACTTCGACTTGCTCATCGCGGCAAGCAACGGACGCAGGTTCGGTGCGCCCGACGCGGAAGTGCTGAAGAATCCGCTGCTCGAGGCAGCGCTGGCGCGAATCGGCGTGAACGGAGTGCAGGATCTCGAGGTGCGCCGGGTCGGCGATCGCAAGTCGTGGCAAGGGTTGAGCCGCGCGGTTCCGATCCCCGTGAACTCGGACTATTTTCCCGTGCTCGACCAGAACGCCGCGCGGACGCGCTTTCTGGGCGTGAGCGCGCTGCCGCTGACAGTGTTTTCCAGCGCCTACTTCCCCGTCCTGGAGATGCTGTCTGGCGTGAAGCGCTCTGGCGAGGCGACTTCGGTGACCTTCGCGCCGTACTTCGACGGCAGCCGCCGCGCGTGGGAAGCGACCTGGCTGCGCGACATGCTCGTGCAGCGGCAGGAAGTGACGACGAAGGTGGTGGCGTGGCCCGAGCTGCACGAGCAGGCGCAGCGGCTGTCGCAATGGCTGCGGTCCTGCTCGGGCCCGCCGCTGCCGCTGACGGACTTCATCCCCGTCGCGCAGCTACTCTTGTCCGACCTGAAGCCGCCGGAGCTGGACGCGGTGTGGCGCTCCCTCGAATCCGCGTGCGGGGGTAAGCCTCCTCCGCGCCAGCAGGAGTGGCTCTCTTTCTTCCGCGCTGCCGGGCGACGCGATGGCGCCAGGATGGCGACTGGGGCGCGGCGTCTGCTCGAGTTGGAGACGGCCCTTACGGGCCCCACGCAGCGCTACCTGGTCGTCGCGGGAATGCTGGGCTCGCTCGCCTCAGGCGATCGCATCGCGGCACAGGATCTCTGGACCCGCTACTCCTCCGCAGTCGGCGCAACGGACGATCTGCTTCTGCGCGTGCTCGTCGCGCGTCTCGACGCGCCCTAGCGAGCGTTATTCGCCTGATCTGCATCGCGGAAGGCTTGCCGCTCAGAACAGCATCGGCGCGTCGATAGTGTTCAAACCGGAGCCAACGTATCCGCGAGTCGGCGCATGTACTCCTGCAACAAATGCCCGTTCGGAATTTTTTATCGACGCCGGCGAAGCTTGCCGCGGGAGTGCAAAATTGCAAGTGGCTAGATTTCGAGCCCTTGAGGGCGGCCGCGGATGGCCTGCCGCTTGCTGTAGCAGCGGCACAAGTCTTTTGCGGGGGGACCGCAATGAAGCTGTTCAAGCGTGTTTCGATAACGATGGCGGCGGGACTGATCCTGGTGTGTGGGCACGCCGCGCACGCCATCGGGTACGCCGGCGGGTCGGTGATCATCCCAACCCAGTCGAGCTACCAGGACAATTGCGGCGTCGCATCCGCGTACGGCCTCGTCTACAACGTGCTGCGCGCGAACGACGGACTGGCCGCCATCGGCAAGAGCCGCATCACCGTTCACTGGGCGTACAAGTCCACGAAGGCGTCGCCGAACCGTTGCGTCCCGACGGACATCCAGAACCCGCCCGTCTATGGCAGCTACACGACGTCGAACCCGCCGCCCTGGTACGATGCGATCTGGAACGACGGCTGCGACTTCCGCGTGACCAGCAACGCGAGCGTCCCCGTGAAGCTGGTGAAGAACAGCACCGGGCTAGCTGCTGATGACACGAACATCACGACGATCAACACGACTGCCGACCCGAATGTGTACCCGAACTATGGATCGGTGACCATCCAGCAGACGACGAACCCGAAGGTCACTTCGGTCGGTTACCTCGGTGGACCGTTCGTCATCGCCGCCTCGGATGCGAACACCTTCCTGCAGCTTCTCTCCGGCTCGCTCGTGGTGCAGGACAAGAACGGCAATAACGTCGATTTCACCGCCTACAGAACGCCGGTCGCGTGCAGCGGCGCGACGAACGGGTTCGGCGGCACCGCGCCTGGGCACTATGTGAACGTGCATCGCGCGCTGGTGGCGTTCAGCGCGGACGACAACTTGACCTTCAACTCGCCCCCTCCGCGCGTGGCATTGCAGGACCAAGGCGGTGCCGTCAGTACCGGCACCCTCGATCCCTACATGACCAACGCGGGTCTCAAATTCACTGGCGCGTTCGGCTGCCCACCGGGCGGCCAGATCGCGTCGATCCCGTCGTTGAAGACACAGTTCTGCCCGACCGGCCAGCAGGGGCTGATCTTCGACTACTTCAGTACCCAGGACTTCACCAACGGCCTGATGTTCGCAACCGACGCAAACGGCAATCCGCTGTATCAGGCGATCTGGACCCCCCACTGGGGCATTGGGGGGCCGGGTCTAACGGCGAGTTTTCCGACGCCGCCAACAGGCCTCACGTTGAAGACGACGAGCGCCTCGCCGGGGCTGCCGGCTGGCACGTACTATTATCGTATCACTGCGGCCAATTCGCTGTTTGGCGAGACTTTGGCGTCGACGGAAGTGTCGATCACGACGACGAAGACCTCGGGAATCGCCCTGAGCTGGAGCATCCTCACCAATAACGGTAACAACGCCTACTGGTACAAGATCTACGGTCGTACCAAGGGGGCCGAGCAGTACATAGACAGAGTCCAGGGGTTGCTGTCGTATACCGACACAGGCGCGACTCCGCCCAGCGGCCCTCTCCCGACTTCGAACACAACCGGCCCGCCGGGTCCGCCAGACATCGTGGCGGCGTTGAAAAACATTTCTACCTTCCTGAACGGAAAAACGGGTCTATTCGCGCAATGCGCCTCGATCGAAACGTATGAGGGCGAGACGGGGGTCGACAACTACCCCGCTTCGCAGAGCGTTCCCCCCATCCAGTTCCAGACTTGCCTCAAGAGCAGTTCGAACCCAGGCGCGTGCTCCACGACCGCGCCTCAGTACGGCATCACCAAAAACATCGCCGGCAGCCCCAGCGACCAAACGAGTATCGGAAGCTACCTCCAGAACTGCACGGACCCGACGGCCACGTCCGGCGCGGCTTGCGAATACTTCCCCAACCCCGGTGACGGGTTCCTGCAGATCGGCGACCACAAGTGGTACTCGCAATTCGGCATGGTTGCAAACTACGTACCGGCGAGCGGCAACATCTACAAGCCCGGCACCTTGAACCTCGCGTACAACGTCAAATCGCTCGACAAGACGAAGCTGACCTCGCCAACCACCGCGCGCACGATGATGATTTCCGACGAGGTCACGCGCAGCAACTACAACTCCAACCCGGGCCTCGCGAACATCGTCTACCTGGCGGGCCACACATACGACAAGTACCTGGCAGGAAACCGCCTCGTGCTCGGGACCTTGCTGCAGCTCGGCATCGTCTACCAATCGGTGGAAACGGGATACGTCGGCCCGACCCTCTACAACGACTCGGTGTTCGTCCCCACCTACGGCCGCGTCACCTCCGCCCCGACGTCGAATTCAGTGAAGAAGTTCGATCCGATGGCGGGCTCGCAGTTTCTCTTCCCGTACCACAAGGGTTGGCTGAAGACGCACTCGCTCTCCAGCGGCTTGCAGGACGGCAACAACGCCTTCTCCGACGCCGTGCAGTGGAACGCCAGCGATAACTCGGTCATGCGGGCGCCGAACGCGCGGAACGTCTTCACCTACCTGGGCGGGCAGATCACACTCGGCACCAGCAACATCGCGAAGCAGTCGGGCTGGACGCCGGTGGACTTCGACTACACCAGCATCCAGAGCCCGCTGGTGAACTGCGTCGACAAGCTGCACGTCGGACCGGTGGCCGCCAACACCTCGCTCAACAAGCCAGGGCCGTACACCGGGATGGTGGCGGGCTCGAACGGAGTCTGCGACCTCGAGGAAGCGCTGGCGAATACCCTGGTGCTCACCGCCTCGGACTTCGGCTCCGACAACGGCGCCTCGGAACAGGCGGCGATCAAGACCAAGCTCTTGAGCACCAGCGAGAACGGCGCGGTGCAGGTCACCCAGCAGCTCACGCAGCTCGTCCGCGGCTTCTGCTACGCCACGGTCGGCGGCAGCGACGGCAGCGGCGCGGCCGTCTTCAACCCGACTTCCTCGCAGTGCAACCCCAAAGGCCAGGACAACGTGATCGACCTGGGCGGATTCGTCCACTCGCAGGCCGCGGTGATCGCGGCGAGCCCGTACATCACGGATGCCCCGTCCGGCAAACGCCGGCCTACCGTCGCGTACCTGGGCGGACTCGACGGCCAGGTCCACGCTTTCTACGTTCCCGGTCCGGATACGAACGACGCCGGTTATACGGGCCCGGTGAACGGCCTGCATCTGCCGTTCGCGTCGGCGAAGTCGACGTTCCACACGGACGACAGCGGTGGCGGGGCCAGCTTCGCGCCTCCGGCGGCGCTGACCGAGCTGTGGTCGTTCATCCCGCCGGGCCAGCTGCCCTACGTGTACTCGAACGACGCGATGGTGGACTCGTCGCCGGCGGTGCTGGACATCTTCGCGGATCTCGACGGAGATGGGATCCGCGAATGGCACACGGTGCTGGTCGCCTCGGCGGGCGGCCACAACCGCGAGCTGTTCGCGCTTGACGTGACCAACCCGCTGGCGCCGGCCCTGCTCTGGGACATCCAGTCCAGCTTCGAATCCACCTGACGACACCGGCAAGGCCTTGGTCGTAGGCCAGGAGTCGTTCCAGTGGCAGAACCACTGCCGCGCCGCCGACGTGAGCGCCTCCACCTGCAAGGCCAGCAACTACAACCTCCCGCCGCTCAGCGACGCGGGGCGCTCCACCTCGGGCAAGTTCAACTACGTCCATCTCGGGGCGAGCCAGTCGATCCAGGCGGCGATGCTCCGGCGCGACAACGCCCCCGTGTTCGCCGCTTTCGTCGGCACGAACGAGCCGGGCGGCAATGGCCTGTACGTCTTCGCCATCGACATCGCCACGGGCGCCAAGCTCTGGGAGTTCAACAATCCGTACGATCCGGCGTCCGATGCTTCCGGCATGGCCGACGGTCTGGACAACACGGCTCCGGCCGGCGTGACCCTGTTTAGCAAGGCGAACACCAGCCTCATCGATACCGTCTACGCAGGGGACCTGGAGGGATCGCTCTGGGAGCTCGATGCCGCCGACGGTCTGAGCATGACCTCGTACGGGAACCAGATCGGCTCCTCCTGCACCGCGGCGGGTTCCTGCAACTTCGCCTTGAGCAACGCGTACGGCTACGACCCGAACTACTACCCGCAGCCCATCACTACGCTGAGCACCATCTTCACCGTCCCGCAGGTGCCCAGCACGAGCTGGCTTTCGAACTACGGCGGCCAGACGCTGCTCGCCTACGGCACCGCCGGCACCGACAAAGTCAGCTCACTCTCGTACACGGTCACCGGGTCGGTCCACCTTGTTCCCCTGGCCGCATCCGGCCGGCTCTCCTCGGCAGCCGTGATCGGCCCCCCGTCGCAATTCTCGGTGGCCTCGAGCAAGGGACTGGCGAAAGAGATCACGGGCTACCCGCAGTACGTCACGAGCGGCGAGCGCCTGTACGGGTCGATCACCGCGGCCGGCGATCACCTGTTCTTCGCCACCACCTCGGGCTCGGTGACGAACATCGACAGCCGCGGCAGCCTCGGAGGGTCGACCTACAACGTGGACATGACGTCGACGTTCGCGTCGTCGCGCACTGCCCTCGCCACCACCGCCGGCGGCGCGGGCGGCGCCGTGCTGGTGGCGACCAACAACAGCGGACAGACGAAGGTCATCACGGTGACGGACCAGACCATCAACGTGTCGTCGCCGAGCGGCACGCTGAAGCTGACCGCAGCGGCGCCCAACGGCGTCGGGCAGACGCCCACCGGCCTGTTGGGCTGGTTCTTCCGGAACAGCGGCCATGAATACTAGGCGGCAGTACGCAGGCTTCTCGCTCATCGAGACGATGGCTTCGTTGGCCATCCTTGCGGTGGCGGCGCTCGGGCTGATGGGCTCGATGGTCGTGGCCTCCGGCGCGAACTCCATCTCCCGCCGGCGCACGGACATGACCCTGTTCGCGCACTCGCGCATCGAGCGCATCTCCAGCCGGACGCGCAGCAAGGTCCCCACCGCGACCACCACCACGCCGATCAACTGCACGGCGATGGCGGTCGGCGGCGCCTTCGATCCCAATGCGGATCCGGGCACCGGCGGATGGATGCTCGACGTCATCGACGGCAATCCGCCCGCCGGCGGAGGCGCGATTGGCGACGACCTGATGGCGGGTCCCTTGCTGACCGAAGGCGCTGGGAACGGGGTAGACAGCACCAACACGCTCTCCAAGCGCGCCTCGTTCGCCGCCGCCTGGTTCGCGGGGACCGACACGGCTGGATGCGGCAGCGCCACCGTGCGCAACGATTCCACGGTGATGTGCCGCGAGGTGCACATCGAGCCGCTGGACGTGACGAACGCCGGGGTGACGACGTTCATGCTCCGAGTGTGGGTCCGCGTCGTCCAGGGCGGCGTCCCCTGGCAGAACTCCTATGTCTTGATGCGAGAGGACATCGCCCAATGAAACGCGCTCCGCCGGCATCCGGGTTCACGCTGATCGAGATCACCGTCTCCTCGGCCCTGTTCGCGCTCATCTCTGCCATCGCCCTTTCCATGGTCGTGGGAATGAACAACAGCTCGACGCGGGTACGCGTGGTCGGCGACGCGCAGACGGGTGGCCGGCTCGGTCTGGAAGGCCTCGCGGCGGACATCCGTGCGGCGGGAGGCGGCGCCGCCAGCGGCCAGGTGGGTATCGCTACCGGGGGTGGGGCGGCCCGGCGCATCCCCGTGATCTGGACCGGGCCCGCCACGACCGTCACCGCACCCGGCGGCCAGACGATCACTTCCAACTCGCTGTTCATCGTCACCAGCGATTCGAGCACGGTCGGCATCCCCGCGGATGCGACCGGGATGCAGGGGGTGGTGGTGGCGGCATCGCAGAACGCGCCGCTGACGATCGTCTGTTCCGACGCCACCGGCGCCACCGTCGATTGCAGCAACGGGCTGCTGAAGACGCTGAACCCGCTGGTGGTGGGAGATTTCCGCGACGCGGTGTACCTGACCCCGACCGCGCTGGGCGGACTCCAGAACACGCCGCCGACGCAGCAGCTCACCTACGCCGAGCAGGCAAGCAACGCGTACTCGCCGAGTCCGAAGGCGCCATTCGGCTTCGTGCCCGGCGCGAACCTGAAGCGCGCGCGGGTGGTCCACTGGTACCTCTGGCAGCCGACCGCCGCCGACACACCGCAGCTGCGGCGGAGCTATCCCGTCCTGACGGGAACGGCCCTGGGCGCCGCCTGCGCGAACGGCGACACGCCGTTCCTCGACGAGACGAACGACCTCTCGGGCAACTCGCCCGTCGGCGCGGACATGGGCGGCGGCGCGATCGAGAGCCTGCAGGTCCGCTACGTCGTCGATGCGGCCGGTACCGACGATCCGACGCAGTTCACGATGCTGAACACCATTGGCGTCTGCGACCTGACCGTTCCGGCCACCGTTCGCGAGGTGCGGCTGCAGGTGGTGGCCCGGACGGCGAATCCGGACGTGGACCCGGCCTCGAAGAGCATCAATAACTACACCACGCCCGGGTTCGAGGGCGTGTCGCCGTCGGCCAATACCGCCGACGCCTACCCGCGGCGGGCGTTCACTGTCGGAGTGGTGCCGCGAAATCTCCAAGGGGTCCGCCTGTGAAAGCGCGAAGCGAACGCGGAATGACTCTGCTGATCGTGCTCGGCGTCGTGGTCCTGCTGACCGTGCTGGTCGCGGTGTCGATGTCGTGGTCGAAGAACGATCGCTCCCGGACGGGCAAGCTGGTCCACAACCTCACCGTGCAGGAGCTCGCCGAGTCGACGCTGCAGTTCGGGCGCGGTTATTACGCCCAGAACTACGCGGCCTGGAACACGCACCTCGCCTACTTCGTCTCCGCGCGGACGGTCGCGCAGGTGAAGGCGGACCATCCGGAGCTGATGATGCAGCTCCCTGCCGGCACCGGGTATGACTGCTTCACCTACGCCAAGGACGACGTCGACGAGTTGCCGCCGGCGGTCAACAATCCCGCCGTCGACAACAACCTGAGCATCTTCGTCGGAGCGTTCTGCCTGGAGCAGTCGCCACCGCCTGGCCGCGCGGCGCTGCAGGCGGAGCTGACGTCCCCGCTCGAGCTCAACCCCGCCGGCCGCTCCTGCGCCTCGCAGTTCAGCGGCGGCACCCAGGGCGTCAGCAACTGCAGCACGGCCGTCGGCTTTCGCTGATCCCAACCTTCTCTCGCACTTCCTCGGACATCCGCGCACGAGGTGGGCATCGCCGTTGACGCTGCCAGGCACGGGCGCTATGACCCGCGGTCTGCCAGGATGTCCTTGCGAGGGTGGCGGAACTGGCAGACGCGCAGGCCTTAGAAGCCTGTGGGGCAACCCGTGCGGGTTCGATTCCCGCCTCTCGCACCATCTCTGTTCGCGCAAGGAGCGGCATCCGTGGTCCAGTCGAGGGTCGAAGATCTCAGTCCGGTGGTGAAGAAGGTTTCGGTGGAGGTCACCCCGGACCGCGTCAAGGACGCGCTGGACCACGCCTTCACCTCCGTCTCGCGCACGGTCAAGCTGAAGGGCTACCGGCAAGGCCACGTGCCCCGGCGCCTGGTCGAGCGGTATTTCGGCGACGACGTGAAGAAGGACGTGGCGCAGAAGCTCGTCACCGGCTCGATCCACGAGGCGCTCGCCGAGCACCAGCTCGATCCCGTCGCTCCGCCGAGGGTGGAGAATGGCTCCGTCGAGCCGGGACAGCCCTTCAAGTACACCGCCACCGTCGAGGTGCGGCCGCGGGTGGAGCCCAAGGACTACGAAGGCCTGAGCATTCCGAAGATCGAGGCGGTGGTCACCGACGCGCAGGTCGAGGAGCGCATCGAAGAGATCCGCTCGAATCAGGCCATGTTCGTTCCGGTGGAAGGCCGCGACGTGGCGGAAGCCGGAGACTTCATCTCCGCGGACTACGAAGGGTCGGTTGACGGTGCGCCGCTGCGCGGGGCCAAGCGCGAAGGGGTGCTGCTGGAGGTCGCGCCCGGATCCCTGCTCGAGAACAAGGCCGAGGGTCTGCTCGGGGCGCGCGTGGGCGAGACCCGGGAGCTGGGTGTCTCGTTCCCCGCCGAGTACGCCGTCGAGGAGCTGAGGGGCAAGGACGGGCGGTTCAAGGTCGCGGTGAAGGGCTTGAAGAAGCGCGAGGTGCCGGCGCTCGATGACGCCTTCGTGCAGGATCTGGGAGGCGAACAGAAGACGCTGTCCGATCTTCGTGCGAAGATCCGCGGCGAGATGGAGCAGCAGAAGAAAGACCGCGCCGAAGGCGACCAGCGCGAGGCCGTCCTCAGCGCTCTGGTGGCGAAGAACCCCATCGAGGCGCCTCCGGCTTTGGTCGAGCGGAACGTCGACGCGATGCTGCAGGGGATGCTGGAGGGCTTCATGCGCCGCGGCATCGACCCGCGCCAGCTCGGGCTCAACCTCGACAGGATGCGCGACGAGCTCCGCCAGCGTGCGCTCCTGGAAGTGAAAGGTTATCTGCTGCTCGAAGCCATCGCCGAGAAGGAAAAGATCGACGCCACGGAGGAAGACCTGGCGAGGCATTTCGACAAGCTGGCCCTGGACCTGAAGCAGCCGGCCGAGAAGATCCGTGCCGCCTTCCGCCGGCAGGACTCGCTCGACAGCCTGAAAGCTCGCCTCCGGCAGGACAAGGCGCTTGCTTTCCTGCTGTCGAAGGCCAACTTCACCGCCGCCTAGAGGAGCACGCGCAAATGGCAATGATCCCCTACCCAACCGTGATCGAGCAGACGCACCGAGGCGAGCGGGCGTACGACCTGTACAGCCGGCTGCTCAAGGACCGCATCGTCTTCCTCGGGACGCCGGTGGACGACGACGTGGCGAACATCATCGTTGCGCAGATGCTGTTCCTCGAGTCGGAAGATCCGGACAAGGACATCAACCTCTACATCAACAGCCCCGGCGGGTCGGTGACATCGGGTCTCGCGATCTACGACACCATGCAGTACGTGAAGTGTCAGGTGTCGACCATCTGCATGGGCCAGGCGGCGTCGATGGGCGCGCTGCTGCTGGCGGCGGGGGCGAGAGGAAAGCGCTACTCGCTGCCGCACTCGCGGATCATGATCCACCAGCCCTCCGGCGGCTTCGGCGGACAGGCGAGCGACATCGAGCTGCATGCGAAGGAGATCCTGCGGCTGAAGGCGAAACTGAACGAAATCATGCAGAAGCACACCGGGCAGCCGCTCGATCGGATCGAAAAAGATACCGATCGCGACTACTTCATGGGGGCAGGAGAAGCCAAGGAGTACGGGCTGATTGACGAGGTCGTCATCAAGAAACCGGCCGGCGGGCTGAAGTAAGGTTAAATTCAGTGGGCCGGGGAGGTTGAGTGGTCGACAAGCGGGAGAACCACACGCTGTGCTGCTCCTTCTGCGGAAAGTCGCAGAAGGAGGTGAAGAAGCTCATTGCCGGCCCTACTGTCTACATCTGCGACGAGTGCATCGGCCTCTGCAACGACATCATCGCGGAGGAGATCGACAAGGAGGAAGCGCGCGACCAGAAGCTGCGCATCCCCCGGCCTTCGGAGATCAAGAACATCCTCGACGAGTACGTGGTGGGCCAGGAGCGGGCGAAGAAGATCCTCTCCGTCGCCGTCCACAACCACTACAAGCGCATCGAGAGCAAGGTCTCGATGGACGACGTCGAGCTGCAGAAGTCGAACATCCTTCTGCTCGGCCCCACCGGCTCCGGCAAGACGCTCCTCGCGCAGACGCTGGCGCGCATCCTCAACGTCCCGTTCACCATCTCCGACGCCACCTGCCTCACCGAAGCGGGATACGTGGGCGAGGACGTGGAGAACATCATCGTCAACCTGTCAACCTCCTGCAGGCCGCCGACCATGACATCGAGCGGGCGCAGAAGGGGATCGTCTACATCGACGAGATCGACAAGATCGCGCGCAAGAGCGAGAACCCATCGATCACGCGCGACGTGAGCGGCGAGGGCGTGCAGCAGGCGCTGCTCAAGATCATCGAGGGCACTGTGGCGAACGTGCCGCCCAAGGGCGGCCGCAAGCACCCGCAGCAGGAGTTCCTCCAGGTCGATACCTCGAACATCCTCTTCATCTGCGGCGGCGCCTTCGGCGGGCTGGAGAACATCGTCGCCCAGCGGACCGAGGGAAAGAGCCTGGGCTTCGGCTCCGACGTGAAGTCCAAGAAGGAGCGCAACAAGCCCGAGGATCTCCTCAAGTTCGGCATGATCCCCGAGTTCATCGGGCGCCTGCCGGTGGTTGCGACGCTCGAGGAGCTGGATGAGGCGGCCCTGGTCGACATCCTCACCAAGCCCCGCAATGCCTTGGCCAAGCAGTACCGCAAGCTGCTGGAGATGGACGGCGTGCAGCTCAAGTTCACCGACGGAGCGCTGCGGGCCGTGGCCAAGGAGGCCATCCGCCACAAGAGCGGCGCGCGCGGGCTGAGGGCCATCCTCGAGAACGCGATGCTGAACGTGATGTACGAAGTGCCCTCGCACAAGAACATCCGCGAGATCGTCCTCAACGAGGACTGCATCCTGAAGAAGGAAGCGCCTCTCATCGTGTACGAGAAGCAGGCCGAGACGGCATAGGCGCACCTACCTGCGCGCGCGGCGGGAATTCCGGACCCCCGCGCACCCGTTGAAAGAGTGCGAGAGTTTGAATGACTTCACCGGACTGAAGCGGTACGCTTCGCGGACGGCGCAGCCGACTTCCGGAGGGCACGATCTCAATGTTCTTCCGCAACGACGACAGGAAGGATCCCAAGGGCAAGACCGGGGTCCGCACCGTGCCGCTCCTCCCCCTGCGCGACATCATCGTGTTCCCGCACATGGTGGTGCCGCTCTTCGTCGGGCGCGAGAAGTCGATCGCCGCGCTCGAAGAAGCGATGGCGCACGAGAAGGACATCCTCCTCGCCGCGCAGAAGAAGGCGAAGACCAACGAGCCGGCGCCGGACGACATCTTCGAGATCGGCACGCTCGGCACCATCCTGCAGCTCTTGCGCCTGCCCGACGGCACCGTAAAGGTGCTGGTGGAGGGCAAGAAGCGCGCGCGGATCCGCAAGTACGCTACACACGACAAGTTCTTCCTGGTCGAAGCGGAAGAGGTGGACGAGGTCAGCGAGCGCAACGTCGAGGTGGAAGCGCTGGTCCGCTCGGTGCACGCCACCTTCGAGGCCTACGTCAAGCTGAACAAGCGCATCCCGCCGGAGATGCTGATGTCGGTGGCCACCATCGACGACCCGGCCCGCCTCGCGGACACCATCGTCGCGCACCTCTCGCTCAAGCTGAACGACAAGCAGGCCATCCTCGAGGAGCAGTCCGCCGCGCGCCGGCTGGAGAAGCTCTACGAGCTCATGCAGGGAGAGATCGAGATCCTGCAGGTCGAGAAGAAGATCCGCACCCGCGTCAAGAAGCAGATGGAGAAGACGCAGAAGGAGTACTACCTCAACGAGCAGATGCAGGCCATCCAGAAGGAACTGGGTGAGCGCGACGAGTTCAAGTCGGAGCTGCAGGAGCTCGAGGAGAAGATCAAGACCAAGAAGATGTCGAAGGAGGCCGTCGCCAAGGTCAAGAAGGAGCTCCGCAAGCTCAAGATGATGTCGCCGATGAGCGCGGAAGCCACCGTGGTGCGGAACTACATCGACTGGATCCTCACCCTGCCCTGGTACGAGTACTCGAAGGACAAGCTCGACATCAACGAGGCGGAGAAGATCCTCAACGACGACCACTACGGCCTGAAGAAGCCCAAGGAGCGCATCCTCGAGTACCTGGCCGTGCAGGCGATGGTGGAGAAGATGAAGGGCCCCATCCTTTGCTTCGTCGGCCCCCCGGGCGTCGGCAAGACCTCGCTGGGCAAGAGCATCGCCCGGTCGCTGGGGCGCAAGTTCGTGCGCATCTCGCTGGGCGGCGTGCGCGACGAGGCGGAGATCCGCGGCCACCGGCGCACCTACATCGGCGCGCTTCCCGGCAAGATCATCCAGTCGCTGAAGAAAGCGGGCAGTGGCAATCCGGTGTTCCTGCTCGACGAGGTCGACAAGATGAGCACCGACTTCCGCGGCGATCCCTCCTCGGCGCTCCTCGAGGTGCTCGATCCGGAGCAGAACCACACCTTCAACGACCACTATCTCGACCTCGATTACGTCCTCTCCAAGGTGCTGTTCAACTGCACCGCCAATACGCTGCACGGCATTCCGGCGCCGCTGCAGGATCCCCTGGAGATCATCCGCATCGCCGGCTACACCGATCTGGAAAAACTCTCCATCGCGCGCAAGTACCTGGTCGCCAAGCAGCGCGAGCAGAACGGTCTGGAGAAGATCGGCATCAAGTTCAGCCGGAAGGCGCTGATGGAACTGATCCACCGCTACACCAAGGAGAGCGGAGTCCGGGGGCTGGAGCGCGAGGTGGCGACGCTCTGCCGGAAGATCGCCAAGGACGTGCTGGCGAACGGAAACAAGGACGAGAAGATCCTCGTCACCTCCAAGCGCGTGCACAAGCTGCTCGGGCCGCCCCGCTTCCGTTACGGCAAGACCGAGGAGCGCGACGAGATCGGGCTGGTCACCGGGCTTGCCTGGACGGAAGTCGGCGGCGAGCTGTTGCAGACCGAAGCGACAGTGGTCCCCGGCAAGGGCAAGCTGATCCTGACCGGCAAGCTCGGCGACGTCATGCAGGAGAGCGCGCAGGCGGCGATGAGCTACGTCCGTTCGAGGGCGGAGCGGTTCGGCCTCGACAAGAAGTTCGCCGAAAACGTCGACCTGCACATCCACGTCGCCGAAGGCGCGGTGCCCAAGGACGGGCCCAGCGCCGGCGTGACCATGGCCACCGCCATGGTGTCGGCGTTGACGCGCATTCCGGTGCGCAAGGAAGTGGCGATGACCGGCGAGATCACGCTGCGCGGGCGCGTGCTGCCCATCGGCGGCCTTAAAGAAAAGGCGCTGGCGGCGCATCGGGGTGGGACGAAGGTCATCCTGATTCCGAAGGACAACGAGAAGGACATCCGCGAGATCCCGATGAAGATCCGCCGCGAGCTGACCATCATCCCCGTCGAGCACGTCGACGAAGTGCTCCGGCACGCGCTGGTCCTGGAGAACCCGGATGCGTTCTTCCGGCCGATGGAACCGGCGAAGATCGAGGCGCCAGGAAATACGCCTCAGACTGCCGTCTGATCACCCGGCTGGACAGGCTGGGGCTCGCCCGGCCGATCTACGGGCGTCCGGCGCAGCCTGATTCGTGCCCCGTGCGCAAGCTCGGTGGCATGGAAAAGCTGGCCGCAAAGAACGCCACGAAGGTGATCGACCTGCTCAACGAGCGGCTTGCATTCGAGCGCTCCGGGGTGAAGCTCTACGACACGCTGCTGGGGCGCCTCCGCGCGACCGAGGATCGGACGCTGAAGGCCTTCCTCGGCGACGTGAAGGAACACCGCGAAGAAGAGAAAGAGCACGAGGAGTGGCTCGAGGGGCAGATCCGCGCCCTCGGCGGCGACGCGCACGCGCCGACGGAGCGTTCGGTGCTGGTGCAGGCGGAGTCGGAAGGCGTCGAGCGCGTCATGCGGCGCGACGACAGCATCCTGCACGATTTCCACGCGCTGCTCACTGCCGAGCTGGCGGACAACGCGGGGTGGGACCTGCTCGTGCAGATCGCGGACGAGTTCGGCGACTCCGAGGCGAAGAAGCAGTTCAAGAAGAGGCTCCACGAGGAGGAGAAGCACCTGCTCTTCGTGCGCCGGACGCTGCTCGAGCTGACCAAGAGGGACGTCAGCGTTCCGCCGCCATCCGCGCCGGCGGATTGAGTCCGAGCTCCCAGAGCTGGCGGCCCTTGAGGGTTCCAAACGGGGCACGCTCGCGGACGATGCGCGCGATCGCGAGGCAGAGGACGTCCACGGGTAGCGGCCGCAGATCGTCGGAGACGCCGCGCAGCGGTGACAGTTTTCCGAGGAACTGGAAGGCCGCGGCGACGAGCGGCGGAGGTTTGCGCTGCGCGCCATGGCTCGGGTGAGAGGGCGAGCCGCGCGTGTCCAGGAAGGACGGCCGCAGGATGGTGTGCGGCAGGCCGCTCCCGCGCACCGCCTCTTCCGCCTTGAACTTCCAGCCGAGGTAGCCGGAGCCGGGTTTCGCGCCGAGCGAAGAGACGAGGACGAAGTGGCGCGGCTCGGGGAGCGGCGCGCGTCGGGCGGACTCGAGGAGCTGGACCACCGGCCGGTAGTCGGAGCTCTCGTACGTATCTCCGGCGGCGAATCTCCTCCGCGTCGTTCCCACCAGGCAGACCACGGAGTGCGCTCTCGCCATCTGCTCGTCGAGCCGCGCTGTATCGGAGAGATCCGCGATCAGCGCGCGGTGGTCCTTCCCCAGCGGATGATGCTCCGCGGTCTTCGGGCGGACGTGTGGGATGACCGCGAAGTGCGACTCGCGCAGGTAGGGGACCAGCACGCTGCCTACCGCGCCCGTGGCGCCGGCGACGAACACCGTCTTCACGGAGGGAACCTACATCAGCGCCAGAGCTTCCTCCACCAGGGCATCTCCTCCTGGCTTGGCGCGTCTTCGCCCATCCGCTGGTGGATGCGGGACATCTCCCAGCCGGTGAGCGACGCCAGCGTCTCGGCCTCCTTGCGGCGGCGCTCGACGAGCTGCTCGCGATAGGCGCTCGCTCCGGAGCAGGAGCCGTTGCCGCGCCAGGGATGCCGGATGACGTAGCGGCCCTGGAAGTTCTGCTGATAGCCGGTCTCCTGGAACATCAGGTCTTCGGGAAAATGCTCCGCGTCGTAGCGGAGATGGAGCCGGGTCAGCGTCACGGGCACACCGCCGGGAGCAGTGCGCGAAATATCATCCGGGACCCAGAACACCCCGAGCTGCCGCAGCTCGTCCGTGGAGAGCGGTGGCGCCGCGCAGGGATCGCAGAACCCCATGTTCCAGACGTACTCGGTGGCGACAGCCCGGCGTCCGTGCTCGCGCCAGCTCTTCGCGAAGGTTTCCTTGTAGAATTCGCCGAACTCCTTCTGCACGAACTCTGGAACCTCGACGTCGCTGGGGATCTTCACCGTCTGGTAGTTGCTCGATTCCACGCGACCGTCGCGGGTGAGAGCGTAGACGATCAAGTCCTGCGGGCCGTCGGCGTTCGCCATCCCGAGGCGGATGGGGAGCATGAACTTCGGCGACTCGAAGGCGATCTGGATCGGGCGCAGCTCCTGGTAGCCGCTCTTGCGCTGCTCCTTGAGGTTGACGCGCGCGACGAAGAACTTCATCTGCTGCCGGACGTACGGCGCAAGCGCCGCCGCGGCCGGGGCGGGGATGCGGTAGCCGCTCTGGCGCAGCCAGATCTCCAGCCCCTGCGATTGCGTGGCGGAGAGCAGGACGATGTCGTACTCGCCCACGGTGTACGCGGCTTCCACGGTGACTCCGAGGACGTTCGCGGTCCCGGCAGCGACGTCGCGCATCTTCGTCGCGGGCGCCACTGCCATGGGCCAGACGGACCGGCGCGCGATCATGCACGGATCCCCATCGGTGTACTCGACCAGCCGCGGCGCGGAGTAAGCGTCGAGGCGCTCGAGCAGCCGTCGCTCGCCGACGTGGATCTGTTCGCGGGTGAGGACGGACGGCACCGGAACGACGAGGGCAAACTCGTCCATTTCGCCCTTGAAGTCGTTGCCCATGGTGATGACGGTGCGGTTGCCGTCGCGGACGATGGCGACCTGGGAGGACTTGTTGAAGAGCTGGCTGTCCGCCTTGCCTACGAAGAAGCCGCAGAAGGCGTGGGCGGGAGCGGCGGCGGTCAGGGCGACGGCAAGAGCGCAGGCTGCGGTGCGCATGCGGGTTTCTCCTGTTTGGTTTCGGTGAGCGCGTCGAGGAGCGGCGTGAGCGGAGCGCAGAGGAAGAGCGCCCAGACGATGGGGTTCTGGATGGAGCGCAGCGAGAGCATGAAGGCGACGGCCGCAACGATGGCGGCGAACGCCAGGCGCGCCGACCGCGACCGCGGCGTGGTCTTCGGGTCGGAGATCATGAAGAAGGTGAAGAGCAGCAGGCTGCCGGAAGCGAGCTGGTGCAGCAGGACCTCGGGGCGCTGGCCGAGGTACTGGATGCGGGCGGCGCGCAGCAGGATCCAGCTCGCGAGAAAGGCGAGGCTCACGTCGGCGCGGAAGGCGCGATGGGCAACGGCGAGACCGAGAGCGAGGATCCAGAGCAAGAACAGGCCGCTCTCGCCCCACTGCGTCGGCGAGCACCAGGCGCGCGGCGTCAGCAGCATCAGACAGCAAAGGCCGAAGTTTGCCGGATTGAAGAAGTGTCGGCCACGGATGCGCAGCGCGTACTTGCTGCCGATGGCAAGAACGCCGGCCAGCGGCGGCACCCACCAGGAGCCGGCGCGGAGCAGCAGCGTGAGGCCGAAGCTGGTGATGATTGGCGAGAGCAGGCCGGCGTGAGGAAGATTGAGGAGTCGCTCGCAGGCGAGTTGGGTCCCGAGGCACGCGGCGAACAGTAGCGGCGCGTGCCAGATGGGGAAGTCGCGCGCGGTCAAACCGAGGAGCAGGAAGCTGCAGAGAAAGGCGATCTGCAGCCACCGCGGGTCCTTGGGCAGGCGCATGACACTGCGGAACGCACAGGCTTCGCCCGGGATCTAAGATGCGCGTATGAGGGCGGGATGACGCGAACCTACAAGGGCAGCTGCCATTGCGGCACCGTCCGCTTCGAGTGCGAGCTCGATCTGGCCAAAGGCACGAGCCGGTGCAACTGCTCGATCTGCTTCAAACAGCGGTTCTGGAAGGCGATCGCCAAGGCCGGCGCATTCCGGGTGCTGCAGGGGAAGGAAGCGCTCTCGGAGTACTCGTTCGGGCGCGGGGTCATCCATCACTTCTTCTGCAGCCGCTGCGGCGTGAAGACCTTCGGGCGGGGGAACACGCCGGAGATGGGTGAGTTCTACGGAGTGAGCCTCTCCTGTCTGGATGATGCGGCGCCCGCTGAGCTCACGGAGGCGCCCATCCAGTACGAGGACGGAAAGAACAACCACTGGGAGCGCGTGCCCGCGGAGACTCGTCACCTCTGATCGGCGGGTGCCCAGGCGAAGGCGATGGCGGCGGAGCGGCGGTGGGGGCGGGGCGTGAGGCCGAGTCGCTGGAGCTCCTTTCCCCGGGCGGCGTCCTTGACCAGGACTCCCCGGCGGGCGACGCGCTGCGCCTGACGGAGCGTTTCGGCGTCGAGCGGCGCGTGCTCGGCGTGGGCGCGGAGGAGATCGAAGAGCGGACCCGACTCGCCCGCACGGCGGAACATCGGATCGAGGAGGACGACGTCGAAGCTTCTCGCGGGTCGGTCCCGGAGCCAAGCGCGATGGTCGGCGCGGACGACGTGGACGAGGCGGCCGGGATCGCGGCCGTGCTTCGGAAGGCGGCGCAGCGCAGCCTGGGTGAAAGCTGCGATGACGGGGTCCGCTTCGAGGGCGATGACTCTCGAGCCGGTGGCATGCGCCGCGACGAGAGCATCGCCCCCGAGGCCCAGGGTCGCGTCGAGGACCGAATCGCCTGGCGCGAGCGCGGCGTGCGCGACCAACGGGTCCGTTTCGCCCTTGCGCGCACGGAGGACGCGGAGGAACGCCATCCCGACGGTCGCCCGGTACACGCGGCCGCGCTCGTACAGATCGGCGCGGCGGGCGGCGAGGACAAGCACGGGGTTTCCGCCTTGGAGGAGCTGGTCGAGCGTCCTTCCCGCACGCGGTTCCGCCCGCAGTCCGAACCGCTGTGCGAGCTCCCGCGCCTCGGCGGGATCGCCGCTCGGCGCCGTCGTCACCACGGCGTCGCCTGCAGGCGGCCGCTCGCCTCGCGACAGGCTTGACTTCACCGGCCTGCTCCCGTAGAACCCGCCCCCGCTCGCTACCGCCTGGGCGGGTAGCTCAGCGGTAGAGCATCGGTCTTACACACCGAGGGTCGCAGGTTCGAAACCTGTCCCGCCCACTCTGTGGGGTGTTAGTTAAGCTGGTTATAACGCCGGCCTGTCACGCCGGAGGCCACGGGTTCGAGTCCCGTACACCCCGCCAGTCTCCGAGGCTCGCAATCAGCGCCGGTTGCGGGCCTTTCTCATCTTTCGGGCCTACCGCCGTCAGAGCCGTAGCAAGGGCGTAGCAAGCCTCACGTATCGTGTCCTGCCGGGCCACGTGGGCCAGTCCACCGCCACTCGGCGGCTCGGGCTCGACCAGGGTAGCAATCGGCAGGCGCACGCAGAGCATTGGGTCGCAAAGGGTCGTCCAAGGAAACGTCGTGTAGGCGTCGATGATCGCCTGCGAGGAGCCATATGTGAACACCTTGAGCGCATCAGGATTCGCGCCGCCCGCCCGTGCAAGTGACACAAACGTGCGCCGGGCATCGTGCTGGCGGCGCTGAGGCATCCGGAGCTTGCCGCAGTCCTTACGAAACTTCTTGAGCATGTGGTTGACGCTGCGGTGATTTCCCTCGCGCGACGGGATGATCAGGTCGTCAGCGCTGGGTTCGCGCTTCATGAGCTTGGGCCAGCCGTCCTCGCGCCAATCCGCCGACCCGGAGTATGAGCCCGCGCAGATCGCTCGCGCCGTGATTACGACCGGCTTGTTCTGGGGCGATGAGGACACTGAGGACAAGGCGGCGGTCTGCGGCGAGTCGCCGGTGGACGTGCCGGATCGGGCGGTGTTGGAGTGGGTGGTCGAGCGCTGCCGCTACGGCGACGCGATCATCGAGCATGGCATCGCGTTCGTCCTCGTCCAGCCCGTGATCGAGCCTACGGGCGCGTAGCTCGGCGGTGTCGAGCCTGGCGGCGCGTCACTCAACTCAAACCCGCATCGAACGAGGTGCCAGAAGCGGCAGGATCGGCCTTTTCGCGGACTATCTCGATGCGGAATCCCGCCTTGTAGCGAAGGTTCAGTGCCCGTCGCACGATCATCGGGAAGAATCCGAGTAGGAGAAGTCGAAGAAAGTCACTGAGTGCCTCGAACATCTCAGCGCTGACTCGCGGTGACGCGGAATTGGCGATCAGCCTGAGCACCAACTGCGAGCCGAAGTACAAGACCCCGGTGGGCCAAGAGATCGACCACGCGATCTCGGAAGCCTGACGATAGCTCAGTCGCACTTGCTGCCTGCCCGAGATCGGATCAGCCATCTGGCACTCCCGATCTGCAACCGAAAGGAGGCTCTTCTAAGGCAACTCAATCACGCTTCCGACGCCCGCATACCCATAATTCGCGCCCCAGACCTTCTTGAAATGCGCGAACGTGGGCTCGCCCGTGCAATGGCCCGGCGCGAGCCGCTCGACGTGCCAGGTATCGTGGAGCGCCGTCGCCACCTTGGAGATCTGATCGTCCGGCGCGGCGGGCATGTGGAACCCGCCCAGGACCAGATGAACGCGCGGGTCGATTCGAGCGGCGGCCTCGACGATCTTCTCGATGCCCGGGTGTGAGCAGCCCGCCACCAGCACGATTCCCTTCGTCGTCTTCAACGCCAGCGACAGCTCGCGCAGCTCTTTGGTCCCCGGCGTTTCCGAGACCAGCGAAATCAAGTGCACTCCCGGTGCGACCTCGAGATTGCCGTCGACGGGAACGAACTTCGCGCCGGGCCAGGCGCTGCCGAATTTCAGCGGCTCCGGCGGGCGCCCGCCGAAGTAGCGCTCGTGCTCGGTGAGCGACTCGTCCTTGCGATAAAAGCTGCTGGGAAGCGCGCTGCCGAAGATCCCAAACACTTCCTTCGGCGCGTAGATCGTCACCTCGGGGTTGACTTTCAGCAGGTGCTCGAGGCCGGCGGTATGGTCGAGATGCCGATGCGAGATGACGGCGAAGTCGAGCTTGCCGAGATCGACCTTCGCCGCTTTGACGTTGGCCGCGAAGACGGCCGCATTGTTTCCGGTATCGAAGAGGATGCGCTTGCCGGCGTATTCGACCAGCGCGCTGAAGCCCCAGTCCCTGACGAAGGCGGCGTTGCGGCCGAAGCCATCGTAGAGGATGGTCACCCGCGATCCTTCGGCCCGGGCCTCGCGCACGGAGACCATTGCCAGCAGGCACAGGACCGAGAAACTGACGAGGAGCGAGGACATGCGCACCCCCGAATGAGGTCAGCCTGGACCAAGCTGCGGTAGGAATGAACCGCAGATTGCGCCGGTTGTCCAGCACGGCAGAATGCCATCCGGTTCCACTGCAACCCTGGGCAAGGTGTGGCTCCTTGCATCGAAACGTCTGAACCGAGCCCGCTGAGCGCGAATCGCGATGACGCTCCGGGCATCCTCCAGTTTAGATGCTCGTCATCATCTAAATTCTGAAGAGAGACCGCTTGGACATGGGAACTGAGCGGGGGGCTGATGAAAGCACTGGCCATTCGTCGTTATCGGGCGCCGATGGAAACGCTGGAGCTGCCGCGGCCCGAGCCGGGCCCGAGCGATCTGCTCGTGCGCGTGCGCGCCGCCAGCGTCAATCCCCTCGACTACAAGATCCGCGACGGCGGCGTGAAGGTGCTGATCCCCTACTCGTTTCCGCTGATCCTCGGTAACGATCTCGCCGGCGACGTGGAAGCGGTCGGCCCCGCCGTCACCAAGTTCAGGGTCGGCGACGCGATCTATGCACGCCTCGACAAAGATCGCATCGGTGCCATCGCCGAGTATGCCTTGGTACGCGAGAGCGCCGCGGCGAAAAAGCCCGCGCGCCTCGACTACGTGCAGACCGCGTCGCTGCCCCTGGTGGGGCTCACCGCCTGGCAGGCGCTGATGGATCTTGCGCAGTTGCAGGCGGGCCAAAAGATTTTGATCCACGCCGGCTCGGGAGGCGTCGGCACGTTCGCCATCCAGCTGGCCAAACACCTCGGCGCGCAGGTCGCGACCACCGCCAGCGCCAAGAACCATGCGTTGCTGAAGTCGCTCGGCGCGGATGTGGCCATCGACTACAAGACCACCCGCTTCGAAGAGGTGGCGAAAGATCAGGACGTGGTCTTCGACACGCAGGCGGGCGAGACGCTGCTCCGCTCGTTCGAGTCGGTCAAATCGGGTGGCGTGGTGGTCACGATCGGCGGCCGGCCCGACGGCAAGTTCGCGCGCGCCTGGGGCCTCAGCCTGCCGCTCGTCTGGATCCTCGGGTTCCTCAACCGCAAGGTCGATCACCTGGCCAGAAAAAAGGGCGCGCGCTTCGAGTACCTGTTCATGCGCGCGAGCGGTGAGCAGCTGGAAAAGATCGGCGCGCTGGTGAACCATGGCGTCATCAAACCGATTCTGGACCGCACCTTTCCGCTGGAAGCCGCGGCCGAGGCCGTCTCCTACGTGGAATCGGGCCTTGCCGTCGGAAAAGTGGTCATTCGCGTCGCGGACTAGCTCCCGTACACCCCGCCATTCCAAGACCCGGCATTCCCCCTTGAATTCGAGAGGAATCTTGGGCCTCCGGGTTCTCGAGTGACGAACTGTCACCCAGATGTACCGACGCTCCGGCGCGGCAAGCCGGAGCCATGGGGTCGTAGGCGCACGTCGGCCGCGGCCTGGTGCAGGACATCGCGTTCGTCCAACCAGTTGTGTCAGCGGACAAGGAGTTGTCGCGTCTCGACTCAATCTGCCTGCGGTTGACGAAGCCGCTGCGACAAATCTCGCGCCGAGGAGACCTCTTGATCGGGGAACGAGTCTCCACACTGGTGCAGGAGGACGTATGGAGCGATGGATCAAGCCGTTGCTCGTTGCGGTGGCAATGACGTTGGGCTGCGGTGGAGATCCCGATCCGCAGGATGCGGCGAGCGGCGCAAATGCGTCGATGAGCGTCCAGAAAGCATCTGTCGCGCACGGCAAATGCCCGGCCGGCACGTTCAAATGCGGCAAAGTCTGCTGCGACGCATCGGGCGATGTGTCTTGCGTCAGCGGAGTGTGCTGCGTTCCGCCGCATTGCCCTTAGCAGGTGCCTCACGATCAGTAGGCACGCCGCCGTCGACAGCGACGAAGTCGCCTGCGTCGGCCAAGGCTGTTGACCCGATTGGGCTCTGCGACGCCACGTTGAACCCGCGAGTAACCAAATGACTTCCAAAATCATGGGTCGGCCGTTTAACACGGTCATGTCCAGGCGGCACTTGCTCAAGCAGCTCGGCAGCGTGGGCATAGCCAGCCTGGCCCGGCCGTTGCTCGCCAACGTCGTGAAGGCAGCGGAACGCTCGACCCCGCTGCGCGGGACCGGGAGCAGTTTGATCAGGCACGTCGTCATTGCAATCCAGGAGAACCGGTCCTTCGACCATTACTACGGATACGCATCGTTTGCCGGGCGCTTCGGCGTGCCACAGAACTACTCGCAGCCCGATGGCAGCGGCGGAAAGGTATTACCGGCACATCTCACGACGCTGAATACCCCCGACCCCGCGCACACCTGGGCCGCCGTTCACGATGAGTGGGACAACGGCGAGATGGACGGCTTCTATACCGCCGACGGCACCGCGGCGGACCTGCCGTACTACTACAACCTCTTCAAGGACTTCACCATCTGCGGAAACTACTTCGGCTCGTTGCTCGGCCCAACCTATCCGAACCACCTGTACCTTTGCGGCGGCACGTCGGGCGGTAACACGACCAACAACATCGCTGAAGGGAGCCTCGATTACCCGATCATCCTCAACCTGTTGGACGAGTTCGGCATCAGTTGGAAGAACTATAACCTTGGGCACCGTAAGAATTTCATCTCGCTCAATGCCTTTGAACTGTTCACGGAATGGAGCAAAGACAAGCGCGTCATCGGCTTCTCTGAAAGTGACTACTATGACGATCTGAATGCGGACACCTTCCCCCAAGTTGCCTTCATCACGCCCACGCTCGACATCAGCGAGCATCCAGGGTTCGACATTCAGCATGGCGAGGCCATCCAGCAAAGCCTCATCACGGCATTGATGAGCTCCTCGATTTGGTCCAGCTCAGCTTACATCCTGACGTACGACGAAGCTGGCGGGTACTTCGATCACGTAGCGCCGCCAGTCCTTGACGCGTACGGCGCGGGCATCCGTGTACCGACATGGGTGATCTCTCCTCATGCGAAACCGGCTCACATAGAGCCGACCGTGTACGAACACAGCTCGGTGCTGAAATTTCTTGAAGTCGTCTTCGGCCTGTCGACGCTGAGCTCCGTGAACCATCAGTTCGACACTTCCACCCCAGGCACCAACAACGCCGCCGCCAATGGCGCCCTTACTGGCCCGCCCGCCCCGCCGCGCGACGGCCTGAAGAGCATCGGAAACTTGACGGAGTGCTTCGTCACGATCTAGCCCACGGCACCGTTTCGAGGCTTGGAAGCTTAGGAATATCTTGGCGACCGGTTTGCAGCCCGTTTGCACTCCGCGCCGAGACCGTCACCGAGGCCATTTCAGCGGTGTCGTTCGCCTTGCTGAACCTTCCGCTTTCGGAAGCCGCCACGGGGTAGCCACAGCGCTGCTATTCTCGGTATCGGGATTGCCGATGTCCGCATCCTCGTTGAGAGTCCGGATCGAAGCCGCGCTGCGCGACGACCGGTTGGCGGTCGCGGCAATCGCGCTCCTGGCGCTCGCCGCACATCTGCTGACCATTCATCTGTACGGGTTCCACCGGGACGAGCTCTACCTCATCGTCTCGGGTCGCCAGCTGGGCGGGCCCGGAGTGAACCACGCAACGCCGACCGTATTGCTGGCGCGGGCGGCGGATCTCATCGGCGGTCTCTCACCGTTTGCCCAGCGCATCCCCGACACCTTGTTCGGCATGGCAGTGGTGGTGCTCACCGGGGCATGCGCGCGGCGGCTAAGCGGCGGGCGCGGCGCGCAGGTCCTCGCGGCACTCGCCGTCGCCACCGGCCCCATCTTTTTCTTCTCGGCCGGCGTGCACGGGACGAACGCACCCGACCAGCTCTGCTGGGCGCTGACGGGATGGATCTTCCTCGGCTTCTTCGATCTCCGATCAGCGGGCTGGCTCACCGCGCCGCGACGCTGGGAGTTGCTCGGCGGCATCATCGGCTTGGGGTTCCTCACGAAGGCGACCGTATTGATATGCGCCGCCGGATTGGTCGCTGCGATGCTTGCGACGCAGTTGCGTTCGCAGTTGCGGACTGCGGGACCCTGGATCGGCGCCGCCATCGCCCTCCTGTTTCTGGTGCCGACTGCGATCTGGCAACAGCGTCACGGCTGGCCTCTGCTCGAATTCATCGCCGACAGCAACGCAGCGGTGCGCCGGCGCACGCCGACGGCCGCGATCCTCCTCGACCAGGCGAGGCTGCTTCACCCTGTAGGGCTTGCTGTAGCGGCCATCGGCGTCGTGTCCGGCCTGCGCCGCGGAGCGTCTGCTGGACAACGCGCCGCCGCCGTCTGGTTCGTCACCGTTCTCGTAGCGGTGCTCGCACTGCACGGGAAGCCGTACTACGTGGCGTCGGCGGCACCGCTCGCGATCGCCGCCGGTTCGATCGCTTGCGCGCGATGGCTCTCCAGTCTCTCCGCAAGGACCGCGCGAGCGCTGCTCGCTGGCTGGCTCGTCTCCGCCGCCGCGACTCTCGCGGGCACGCTCCCGCTCCTGCCAGCAGCCCTCCAGGAGCGACTCCAGCTGGTTCGGCTGAACCCTGAGCTGATTCAATTCGCGGACTGGAATAACCACGTCGCACAGATCGCGGATGCCTATCGGCGAGCAGGCCTCGCGGCGACACCCGGCGCCGCGATCCTCACCGAGAGCTACGGGACAGCCTCCGCGGTCGATTTGCTCGGCGCCGCGCACGGTCTTCCGCGAGCGATTTCCGGAGGCAACGACTTCTTCTACTGGACCGCAGGCGTAGAACCGCAAGCCGTTCTCGCGCTGGGATACTCGCCTGCGCTGTTGTCCGCTTTGTTCGACGAGGTGACGGAGGTGGGCACCATCCGCGGCGTTTCAGACCACGACAACCGATTCGACTTTCCCCGCGTGGCGTACGTCTGCCGGCACCGGAAACGGGCCTTGAGCGGGCTCTGGGCGGACTTGAGGCGGTTCGATTGACGTCAGTAGTTCTTCTGAACGAGGGCCTTGGGCCCGAAGTACAGCACGGCATCCTTGATGTTCTCGTAGAAACGCCAGAACCCGGTGAGCCGCTTCCCCTCGCGCACGTGCGCGAACGAGAAGACGGCGCGCTCCTCGCCGCGGCCAAGTGGCGTCACGCGATGGTACGCGCGGGAACCGCAGAAGAAGACGAGCGAACCTGGTTTCATCGAGATGTAGAGCTCGCGCATCTTGCGCTGCCGATCGTTGCGGAAGAGCTGGAAGTGGACCTTGCTTTCCGTGTCGTTGATCAAGCCGAGAGATGCCGTGTACGACGCGGTGTCCTCGCAACCGCAATCATCATAGTGAAACCCGACGTGATCGCCGGGCCGCTGGTAGACGTAGAGCGCCGCCGCGTGAGCGTCCGAGCCACTCTTGAGCACGACCTGCGCTCCGGAGAGGCGTCGGGCGAAATCGAGGAAGGCCGGCGACCGGTACAGCGCGTAAAGCGCGGGCGCGTGCCGGGCGATCGCGCCGTGGCCGACGGTGCCGGCCTTGCGCACGAACGGGACGTACGCGCGATGGATCTGCGGATAGAGCCGCCGGCACTCTTCCACCATCTCGTCCAGCAGCAGCGGCGCCAGGAAGCTCTCGAGAAAAACGAATTCGCCATCGTCGCGGAATCGCGCGGCGACGGATTCGAAGTCGAGCGCGTCGATCGCTTCGCGGATGGCCGCCTCGCGCGGCGAGATCACTTCGTCGCCCGGCTTCCCGGCAACCGCGGCGGCACGCATGGCGGGAACGCTATCGACGGTCCTGGAACCTGTCAACGCGGCAAGGTTGACGCTGTGGTCGGGACGGGTCCACGCTCGACGGAGTGGATGCGCGACGAAAACTGTCGTGGAGAGCGGTCCTTCGGTTCTGGCCGCACATCCTGGTGGTCGCCTTCTTTCACGTCGGCTACCACCGTGCACAGTTTTCCACTGAAGAGCGGCAGCGTCTCTACCAAAGATTCTTGCAAGACCCCATTGGGGCCTCGCTTGCCGATCCGAGCGCCGCTCTGCGCGTCCACCACGTTCGCGACGGAGACGAGTACCTCTATCTGTCCTGGGCCAACTTGATGTTGGGGAAGCCGGCGGACCTCGAGTTTCTCCTTGCCGAGAGCGACACCACCATCCCCCTGCTCCCCTTCCACTCTTCAGAACGCGGACGCTTGCTCCCCTATCGGGATCTCGTCTTCCAGTATCCACCCCTGGCGGTCATTCCCATCGTCTTGCCAGCCCTGATCACGACCCATCCGGTTCTCTATCCATACGCCTTCGGCACGCTGGCCGGACTTGCGGCGCTCATGATTGCGTTTGCCGGCTGGGCCGTCCGGACTCATCTCGCAACTGACTTCCGGCATTCCGATCGCCACTATCTCTGGATCTCGGCAGGCGCGCTGTTCCTGGTTGGAGTGACGCTGGAGACGCGTCTCGACGTCTTTGCTGCGGCCATCGTGGCGGCGGCTCTCTTGGCTGCAGTGACCGATCGCTGGGTTCTGGCAGGTGTGCTCCTCGGGGTGGGAGCGGCCATGAAGGTCTATCCGGCGCTCCTCTTTCCGGCGTTTGTGGCGCCCCTGGTTGCACAGCGCGGCTATCGCAAGGTCCTCGATTCGCTCGCGACGTTCGTCGCCACAGTGCTTCTTTCCTGTGTGCTGCCGGCGCTGGTGACCTGGAGTGGATTCCTCCACGCTCTGGAATTGCAGTCCGCTCGGGGGCTTCAGGTCGAATCAGTCGGAGCAACAGTGCTCGCCTGGATCGAGGTAATCACCGGATCGCCGCTCGAAACCGCCCGACAGTTCGGGGCGAGGGATCTGGTCGCCGCATCGGCGCCCTGGATCGCATCGATGTGCCGCTTGCTTGTGCCGGCGATGGCATTGCTGGGCGCTCTGCTTTCCTGGTGGGCCACGCGCACGCACCACCCCGTCGGGCGACCCTCTCAGGCGCTGATCTTCGATGGGGTCGCGACCGCGATGGCCGGGATCTGGATCGCCTCGCCGGTTCTTTCGCCTCAATACCTTGTTTGGGGCCTTCCCGTCTTTCTCTTCGCCAGCAGCTCGATAGCCCGCTTGCTCTACTTGCTCGCACTTGGCGTAACCCGGATCGAATATCCGGCTTGCTATCCGTTCATCGCCCACCTTGAATTTTCTGGGCTGCTCGTCCTCACCATTCGCAATGGGCTCCTGCTCGCGACCTGGACCGCACTTCTCAGCAACTGGATTCAACGATTTCGGTGCCCCGATGATTTGGTATCACCGACTACTCCCCGATCTGCAGCAGCTTGCCGGTGATGCGGGCGGAGCGGAAGAAGAGCAGGAAGGCGAGGCTGCCGGCGCCGAAGTAGACGACGTTGAGCGCCATTGCGCAGAGCAACAGATCGGAGCGGAAGCGGTGCTCGAGGATGGCGGCGCGCATGCCTTCAAACACATAGGCGGGCGGCAGGATCCAGGCGATCGCTTGCAACCAGTCGGGCAAGATTGACACCGGGTAGTACACCGCGCTGACCGGTGCGATGGCGAAGATCGCCGCCCAGGCAAAGCCCTCCGCGCCGAGGCCGACGCGCATCACCAGGCCGGAAACGGCGAGGCCAATGGCCCAGCCGAAGACGAGCAGGTTGACGAAGAAGGCGAGCAGCGGCCAGCCGAGCGAGTAGATCGAAAAGTGGAAGAACAGGATGGCGAGAATGCTGGCGGGAACCATGGCAATCAGCGTTCGAACCACCGACATGGTGAGCAACGCGGCGATCATCTCCCACGGCCGGAGCGGGCTGACGAACAAGTTGCCCAGGTTGCGCGACCACATCTCCTCGAAGAACGAAATCGAGACGCCAAGCTGGCCTCGGAACATCAGGTCCCACAGCATCACGCCCGCCAGGAGCACGCCGAAGGCATGCGCCACGAAGCTCGATTGACCGCGCAGGAAGACCGAAATGAAGCCCCAGAGCACGATCTGCACCGCGGGCCAGTAGACGAGCTCCAGGACACGCGGCCACGAACCACGCAAGAGATAGATGTGGCGCAGCGCCAGAGTCCAGATCCGGCCACAGGAGACGAGCACGGCGATCATGCGAGCGCTTCCGATACCTCCACGGCGGAGCCTCGGGCGATGGCGAGGAATACTTCCTCGAGGGTATCCCGACCGTAGCGCGCTAGCAGTGCCTTCGGGGCGCCGCGATCGACGATGCGGCCGGCTTTCATCATCAGCACCTCGTCGCAAAGGCGCTCGACCTCGCCCATGTTGTGCGACGCGAGCAGGATGGTCGCGTTCCGCCGCGTCCGGTAATCGGCCAGGTATCCACGAACGAAATCGCCGGTCTCCGGATCCAGGCTCGCCGTCGGCTCGTCCAGAAGTAGCAACTCGGGCTGATTGATCAGCGCCTTGGCCAGCGCCACGCGCGTCTTCTGCCCCGTGGACAGGCTGCCAACAGCGCGGCGCAGCAAATCGATCAGATCGAGATCGGCCGCGAGCGCTTGCATTCGCTCGCCGGGGTGGCGGATGCCGTAGAGGCCGGCATAGATGCGAAGATTCTCTTCGACCGTCAAGCGGTGCGGCAGATCGACGTAAGGCGCTGAGAAGTTCAACCGCGGCAAGACGCGGTAGCGATGCCGGGTCATGTCCTCGCCGAGCACGCGAATGCTGCCCGCCGTCGGCAGAAGCAGGCCAAGAAGCATGCACATCGTCGTGGTCTTGCCTGCGCCGTTACCGCCCAGGAGCGCGGTGACACGGCCGCGACCGACGGTGAACGAAATGTCATCCACCGCCCGCGCCGCGCCGTAGTGCTTGGCGAGCCCGATCGCGGCGACGGCCGGCGACGCGGTGTTCGGATCTGGCAGCATGGTGGGCGCGCATCATGGCTGCGGGCGCCGGCACCCGCAAGCCGGGGGGCTCGCCGGGGGAGCAGCTCGTGTTGGCGCAACTTCCGCATGCCCCCATGCGCTCACGCGTACTCCGTCAACGCCATTTCCGAGATACGAATAGCAGCAGCCGGACTAGGATGCTGGCGGGAAACCAATGAAACGCCTGGGTTACCTGTGGGCGGCGCCGACGACTGTCGCGTGCCTGGCGCTGTTCCTGCTGCCGATGTGGGCCTTGCGCCAGATGCGGCCTGATCGGTGGCGCGATGGCGCGTGGGAATGGCTGGTCGTGCCTGGCTCGGGCTTCGAGCGCCGGTGGGCACACGGAAGCGGCTGGTGCGGAGTGACGCTCGGCTGCTGCATCCTGTTCGCGTCTGAGGCCGACGCGCTGAGACTCGCGGTCCACGAGCGCCGGCACGTCGTGCAGAACCTGATCCTGGGACCGCTGTTCATGCCGCTGTACGTGCTCCTCTGGCTCGCGTACGGCTACGAACGGCACCCGCTGGAGCGCGACGCACGTTCGGCGGAGGACGTGGCGTGAGATCCGGTGACACGATACGCAACTGAGCGTGCCAACTCGCCCCAGGCGAGTTGAACCAGCAACGTCAATTGACGAAGGCGATTCGCGTTGAGTGCCGCAAGGGCGAGAAGGAACGCCTCTGAGACTCGCGTAGCCGGAGATTGCGAGCTTTCGCCAGTCGTCAAACCAGCCTTGGATTGCGCTCGATTCGCGTCGTTCAGCCATGCGCTCAGAGTCGGAGCGACATGCAGGTGAGGCCGCCGTCCATCCTGCGCGGCTCGGTGAGATCCAGCTCGACGACCGGCAACCCCGACTCGTCGAGCTGGCGCCGCGTCTTGGGGAACCCGGCAGGCGTCAGCAGCGTGCCGTTCATCAGCAGCGAGTTGCACGCCGGTTCCTCGCTCTCGTCCACGACGATGTGGCGGAATGCGCGCAGTTCCGGGTGGTCTGCGAACCGCTTGCTGACCAGCAGAGTCTCGCCGCCGAGCCAGCTCACGCTGGACTTGAGATGCAGGCCGGCCGCCACGGGCACCGTCTGCGAGCGATAGCCATGCGGTTCGAGCAGCCCCGCGAGCTGCTCGGCACCGGCTTCATTCGTGCGCGCGGAGAGGCCGATGAAGACGGTACGGCCGGCGATGAGCACGTCACCGCCGTCGAGCGTCGCCGGGTATTCGAGTCGCGCGAGCTCGCGGTAGCGGGCGAGCACCGGAACGATGGCGTCCGCCTCTCCCCGCCGCGACGGTGCTCCGGGGCGCGCGACGACGGCGAGCTCCGGCACCACCACCGCGACGTCCTCGACGAAGTACGCGTCGGGAAAACCTGGGAGCGGATCGAGCACCTCGATCTCGAGACCCAGCGCGCGCAGCGCATCCGCATACGCGGCGTGCTGGGCGAGCATATGCGACGGATCCGGCTTGCCAAGCCCAGCGGTGGTGAGGCCAGCCGCGAAGTCCGGCCCGGGCCGCCTCAGAATTGCGCGCGTCAGCACGCGCGGAGAATAGCGCAGCTCCGGGGAATACGGCCTCAGAAGAGCCAGAGGCCTCGCGCCATCGCCGCGGCGGCGAAGGGGATCAGGACCACGAGCGCGCTTTCTACGTCATCCACGAAAACCAGACGGGAGAGGCGATCGAAGCCGGGCAGTGGCCGGCTCCCCCGCCGCGCGCTCCGCCAGCGGATGAACGTGACCATCGGCCAGATCTCGAGCGCGACGACGGACACGAAGAGCGCCATCTTGATCCAGAAGAAACCGTTGCGCAGGTAGAATTCGGGCGCTTTCTCTACGTGTCCGAACGCGCGAGCGAGCCCTGTGAGGAGCCAGAGCGCAGCGGCGACGCCCCAAAGCGTATCGGCGGCGAACAAACCGTCGAGCGCACGCGGGTCAGGACCGGCTCGGAGCGCGCGCAGAAACCGGCCGCGCATGAAGACGGAGCCGAGCCCGATTCCCAAGGCGAGCACGTGCAAGGCCGAGAGGACCAGTGCCATGACCACCGGCGCACCCTAACCAGGCCGCGCAACCGATGGCAACGTCGCCGTCTACCGCTTGCGCTTCCCGCCGATCTTTCGCCTTGGCTTGGCGGCTTTGCTCTTTGCTCTGCGCGCCTTCTTGGCGGTCGCCGCGGGCTTGTGCGCTGCGCTTGCCGCAGCAGGACCTTCTCCAGGCGCCTCGGCCACCTTGTCGGTGGCGCGCTGGAACGCCGTCTGAGCCTTGCTGGTGGCGTCCTCCACCGCTCCCGCCACACCCTGCGCGGTCTTTCGGGCCCAGAGACTGAGCTCGTTCAGGCGATTCCGAACCCGCTGCTGCCGTTCCGGATCCATCGCGGCGTCGAGCAGCTTCTGCGCCTCGGCCTTGATGTCCTCGCCGGTGCGGCGGAAGTCTTCGCCCGTCTTTCGTAGAAACTGCCTGAACTGCTCTTCCCAGCTCTCGTCGCTCATGGCCATCTCCCGGCGGACGACCAACTAGTACTGCGCTGGCAAACAGGGGGCCAATTTCACGCTCATTAGATGCCGTAGCGCGCTCGCGCGCAACACGGGTGCGTCCTGCGCGGTGCTGGTCACACTTCGTGCGCGCGGCACTTGTTTCGACGACCAATCAGCTTGCGTTACCGTGGAGGACGCCCTCATGAAACGCATCGCGATCTTCATCGCCCTCTTCCTCCTCGCCGCCAGCGCGACGGTGGGTGTCAATGCCTGGCGTTGGCGCGAGCGAAAGCTGAGGGACGACCAATGGAACCGCGAGCAAAGCGCCGCGGAGAACGATGCCGCAGGGAAGCTGGGTCTCAAGACGCAGCCCCTGCCTCCGCACCCACTGGAGCGTCGCCTTGCTCTCGACGAAGTGCTGCGGTTGGAACCCGACCGCAGGTTCCTGCTCGCGGCGCGCGAGCTGGCGGACGCGGACGTCGCGGCAAGTTTTGCGAACGGCGGCTGGATCCTCTCTCGCGGAGGACGGGAATTCGGACGCATTGGCGAGCTGCCGGATTTTCCCGAGTTGATGAACGCTCTCGCTCCGCTTGCCAAAGAGTGGGTCGCGGCCCAGAAGGTCACCGGCAAGGCTCCGCGAATTCGGGCGGTGCGCGGGCACAAGGAAGCCTTCGCGGCCATCCGTGATGCGCAGACCCGATGGTCCAAAGGCGACCACGGGGCGACCGTTCTCCACGACGCTGCGTCTGCCACGGCCGCCCTCATGCTTCAGCTGCCGCGAGCATTCGACGCGGACGATCGCCTCGACGCCCACGCCATCGCGCTCAGCGCGGCCGACGCGGCCGCGGGAGCCGACGGTCGCGGCCAGCGGGCCGTCCTCGCGCTCGCACTCGGATATTTCGGCGCGGCGCGCGCTCTCGCTCCCGCCGAGGAGGAGCCGGCGCTCCATGCATTCCTCGCGCCCGATCGGCGCAAGCTTGCCGAGGCAGCGCGACGCAAAGATGCCAATGCAGGCGATCGCCATCTCTTCTTTCGCTGGCTGATGCAGGACGCGGACGAGAAGGCTTTGCTGCGCTTCATCGGCGCCGCGCGGGACAATGAACACGTCTCCATTCCCGCCGTCGGCCAGTTCCTGATCGACACCGATCTCCAGGTCGTGGCCGCCGCGAGCGACGCGCTGCCGGCGCTCGCGTTGGCTGAGCTGGAAAACGTGCGCCCGACAGCTCCGACGGATGTCGAACCACTGAGGGCGTTGATGACGGCGCGGAACTCGGCGTTGCAGACGCTCGGCAACAACGAAGATCTGCGGGCGCGGCTTGCGACGGATCTCCAACAGGCAGATACGACGTATGCGGGCCCACTGTGGCGTGCAGCGGATACGAGCGCCTGGTACGCAGCGGCTACTGGATCGGCGCTGCTCGGCTTGGCCCGTTCCGGCTACGTTCTACGCAACGATGCCTCGGGCCTCGCGGACGAGCTCGGCACCTGGCCCCTCCCTGCGGCGGGGCCCTTGAATCGCTGGCTGAAGGCGAGGATCGCCGCCGATCGAGGGAGCCTCGACGAGGCGTACGGGACGCTGGCCAGCTCGAAACTGCCCGGCGCGCGCGCCGCCGCGGACCTGCTCGACGCTCTGGCGAGGCAGTCGGAACCGCCGGATCCACGGATGATCGAGGCGGTTCGGGTGGCGTTGCGCCATTTCGATTCCCGACCGCTCAGCCGCCTCGTCTGGGCGGAGGTACTTCGAATCCATGCGCGCGATCTCGATCGGTTCGGGCGCCTGGCTGCGAGCATCGTCGACGACGCGCCCGGCAAGTACCTTGGCGACGAAGCGGCTCTTTGGAAGCAGCGCGGTGATCTCTTCCGGGTCAAAGAGCTCGGCCTCGACGAAAGACTTCCGTTCGCCGCGAGGCTCGAGGCGGCACGGATGCTGGTTGATGAACGGAACGGATGGGCGTCGATCGTCCTGTCACGTCTCTCGCGCGAGCGACCCGCGGACCTGGAGACACGTGAGCTGCGCATCCGGACCATCCACGACCCGGCAGGTCCCGCCGGCCTCTCCGTAGCGCTCGACCTGTTGCGGGCGTACGGAGACGACGATTCGTTCCGGGTGGCAGGCGCGAGGTGCGAAGCGGCCCATCAACTCGACGGAATGGGCAAGCACGAAGAAGCCCTCGCCATGGTCGAGCGCGCGCTTCCCACCGAAGCGGTTTGCGCCTACCGCATTGCGTGCGTGCAGCTGGCCAAGCTGGGCAAGAAGGAAGACGCGGAAAACCTGCTGCTCGCTCATTTCGCCCGTCATCCGTACGCCGAGACCGCTGTCACAATCGCAGAGGTGCGGTGGTGGAGCCACAACGACGCCGGCGCCGCGGACATCCTCGCGCATCCGCCCGCCGGCCTCACGCGCAGGGACTTCCGCGAGCTCGGCGCGCGATTCGCGGACGTCTTCCGCGGGCGTCCCGCGGCCGACGCGAAACACGCGATCGAAGCGCTGCTCCAGGCCGGAATCCGGCCAGAGTCGATTGTCGAGCTTGTACCTCCTCTGGCGAAAGCAGGAGCGGCCGCGCAGGCCTTCGAGGTGTCCGCGCTGCTCAGCCAGAAGGTGCCCCCCGAGAAGAACGCAGGCGTCCTGCTCAGCGCATGGAGCGCGTCGCGCGCGGCGAAAGGCGCGCCGGCGGCAGAGGCATGGTTGCGCACGCAGCCCAACCTCGTGGACGACGAGCTCGCCGCCGCAGCGTACGGCGGAGGCTTCGACGACGCCCTGTGGGAGCTGTTTCCCAACAGGCCGCTGGACCCGGCTTTTGCCGATCGCCTCACGCTGCTGCGTGCCGCCTCGATGGTTCGTCGCGGCGAGCGGAGTGCGCGCCGCGACGCGCTTCAGAAGGACCTCTCCGATCCGCTGGCCCGGTGGAAGGCACGGCTTGCACGGTTCCTCGGGCTTCCCGGCGCGTACGAGAGCTGGGAAGTGCAGCTCGCGCGGTACGTGCTCGGCGAGGACGGCGAAGAAGAGATCGCGGACGCGGCGACAGAGGGTTCACGGCCGTGCGAGGCGCCGTACTACTTTGGCGTGCACGCTGCCCGGAAATTCCACCTGGGCAACGCGCGGGCCTGGTACCGGGTGGCTCTGGAGTGCCGCAACCCCGAACAGCCCGAATTCGTCTGGGCTCATCGGGCGGCGTCGGAGGTGGAACGGGATCCTCCGCGGCCGCAATACGAGACGCCACCGTCGAACTCGCCTCAAGCTGCCCGCTGACCCTCCCCGGCGCCGGCCGTGCGCTCAGCCCGGCCCCGAGCCCGCCACCTGCCTGGTGCTGACGTTGAGGCGGTTCCAGACGTTGATGGTGGCAATCGAGAGGATCAGCCCCGCCAGCGCCCGCTCGTCGTAGTGCCGGGTCGCCTCCTTCCAGATCTCGTCGGGGACGGGGTCTGCCCGGTCACTGAGCCGGGTGATGGCCTCGGTGAGAGCGAGCGCGGCGCGTTCGGCGTCGCTGAAGTAGGGCGCGTCCCGCCATGCAGCCAGCGCGAAGAGGCGCTCGTCCGTTTCGCCGGCCTGCTTGAGCATACGGGGGTGCATGTCGACGCAGAGGCTGCAGCCATTGATCTGGCTCGCTCGCAGTTGGACGAGGCCGAGCGTCCGCGACGGCACGCCGCCCTTTTCCGCAGACGCTCCGAGGGCGTGGAGAGCCTGCATCGCGTTGGGAACGATCATCGCCGGGTTCTTCATCCGTGCTTGCATCACTGTCTCCTTGTCACATCGGTTGGGTTGCATCCGTCAATGCCATGACGGATGAGGGGCAAAGGATGTGACGTGGACGAACGCGACACTCTGGGAAGACCGTTCGAGGAAAGCCGGCCGCATCTGCGGGCGGTGGCGTACCGGATGCTCGGCTCGTTGAGCGAGGCCGACGATGCCGTCCAGGAGGCCTGGCTCCGCCTCAGCCGTTCCGACACGAGCGAGGTTGAGAACCTCAAGGGATGGCTGACGACGGTGGTGGCGCGGGTGTGCCTCGACATGCTGCGCTCTCGCAAGGCGCGGCCCGAGGATCCTGTTGGTCCGCAGTCGCCCGAGCCGACCGTCGGTCGCGAGGGTCCGATCGATCCCGAGCAGGAAGCGCTCCTCGCCGACTCGGTGGGACTCGCGCTGCTCGTGGTGCTCGACAGGCTGAATCCTGCTGAGCGTCTCGCCTTCGTGATGCACGACATGTTCGCAGTCCCTTTCGAAGAGATCGCTCCCATCGTCGGACGCTCGCCGGCCGCGGCGAGGCAGCTTGCGAGCCGCGCTCGCCGCCGCGTGCAGGGCGGACCGGCGGTTTCCGACGCCGATCTCGCGCGTCAGCGGGAAGTCGTGGACGCCTTCCTCGCCGCTCTGCGGGGCGGCGATTTCGACGCGCTTCTCGCGGTGCTCGACCCGGACCTCGTGGTCCGGGCGGACGCGGCCGCCGTTGCTCCAGGCGGGCCGAGGGAAGTCCGCGGTGCGCGGAACTGGGCGAGGGGCGCGGTCAACTTCGCTCGCGGTGCGCGGTTCACACGGCCGGTGCTCGTGAACGGCGCGGTGGGAGTCGTCCTCGCTCCGCGCGGACGGCTGTTCCGGGTGCTCCGTTTCACGTTCGCAAACGGGAAGATTGCGCGGATCGAGGTGGTGGGCGATCCCGAGCGCTTCCGCGAGCTCGACCTGGCGGTCCTCGAGTGATGGCGGCGCGCCGGCATCGGGCCGCTTACAACAGTGCGAACTTGAAAGGGGCGGACAATGGATCGCTCAGCTCTGGATGCCGCTTACGCCGCCGCAGTTCGCTATCTGCAGGGGCTCCCGGAGCGGCCCGTCGGCGCCTCTGCGGATGCGGCGGCGATGCGTGCCGCGCTGGCTGGCCCGCTGCCCGATCAGGGCGAGCCGGCCGCGCGCGTGGTCGAGGCACTGGCGCGCAACGCCGACCCGGGCATCGTTGCCACCGGTGGTCCCCGCTTCTTCGGCTTCGTCATCGGCGGCAGCGTGCCGGCGGCGCTGGCCGCCGAGTGGCTGACGAGCGCGTGGGACCAGAACGCCGGCCTCTTCGTGCTGTCGCCTGCGGCGGCCGTCGTCGAGGAGACGGTGCTCGGTTGGCTGCGTGAATTGTTCAGCTTGCCCGAGGGGACGGGCATGGGCTTCGTCACGGGTGGGCAGATGGCCAACACGACTTGCCTCGCGGCCGCGCGGCAGGCGGTGCTGGCGCGCTCCGGATGGGACGTCGCCGCGGAGGGACTCAACGGCGCGCCGCGCATCGTTGTCCTGGCCGGGGACGAAGCGCACGTCACCGTCCACGGCGCGCTGCGACTCCTCGGCCTGGGCGATGCCAGCGTCGCCGAACTGAAGAGCGACGGTCAGGGCCGCATGCTGCCCGACGCCCTGCGCGATGCGCTCCGAAGTGCCGAGGGCGCTCCCGTCATCGTGTGCGCCCAGGCAGGCAACGTGAACACCGGCTCCTTCGATCCGCTTCGCGACATCACGCGGCTGGCGCGCGCACACGGCAACGCCTGGGTGCACGTCGACGGCGCTTTCGGCCTCTGGGCAGCGGCGAGCGCGCGCTTCCGCCACCTGCTCGAGGGCGTGTCGGCGGCCGACTCGTGGGCCACGGACGCGCACAAGTGGCTGAACGTGCCGTACGACAGCGGCCTCGCCTTCGTGCGCGACACGGCCGCCCACCGCGCAGCCATGGCGCGGACCGCGGCCTATCTGCAGCGGTCGAGCACCGATCGCGACAACTACGAATGGACGCCGGAGTTCTCCCGCCGGGCACGAGGGTTCACCGTCTATGCAGCGCTCCGCTCCCTCGGCCGCGCCGGCATCGCTGCTCTCGTCGAGCGCTGCTGCGAGCACGCCCGCCTCTTCGCCGAGCGTCTCTCCGCGGCGCCTGGAGTGACCGTGGTGAACGAAGTGGTGCTCAATCAAGTTCTCGTACGCTTCGAGCACCCCGGCTCCTCCGTCGAGGAAGGCGACGGCTGGACCCGGCAGGTCATCTCGCGCGTGCAGAGCGACGGCACGTGCTGGCTCTCGGGCACGGTCTGGCACGGGCGGACGCTGATGCGCATCTCGGTGTGCAACTGGAGCACGGCGCGGGAGGACGTCGAGCGATCGGCGGCGGCGATCCTGGCGGCCCATCGGGCTTGACCGCGGCGTGATCACGGACCGGCCTCCACGAAGCCGCAGGGCGCGTCAGCAATTCGACGAGAGCGACGCGCTCACGAGGCTCGGGCCGCTCCCGGACGCGAGGGAACTGCAGACATGCACCGCGCTCTTCGCGAAAGCGGTCGGCACCGGCGACGCACGGGGCGTCAAGGGCGAGGGCGAATCCGTCCTTGAACTGCTCGCTCGGACCTACGGGGTCAGCCGGCCGACTTTGCGCGTTCTCGGGGCGAGGCCACGGAGCGTCTGGGAAGGCGGACACTCCGAGCTGTTCGGCGATTACGACTTCGAGGAGAAACGGATCCGGATCTGGATGCGCACCGCCGTGCTCGGCAAGGTGACATCCTACCGCGGGCTCCTGCACACGCTGCTGCACGAGTTCTGCCACCACCTCGATCGGGAGGGATTGGGCTTTCCCGACACGCCGCATACGCGCGGTTTCCACGCCCGGGTCGACGACCTGTACCATCTCGCGCTGGCGACACCGCCGGAGAGCCGCCGGCCCCTGGTCTGGATCCCCATGGGCAAGGCCTGGCGCATCGACTGGTCGAAGCTTGGGCGGTCGGGGAACCAGAGTTGAGGGTGACGTGCTACTCCTTCAGCGCCGCGGTCAGCTTGACCATCGTCTCCTTCGCGTCGCCGAAGAGCATCAGCGTCTTGTCGCCGTAGTAGAGCTCGTTGTCGATCCCCGCGAACCCCGCCGCCAGGCTACGCTTGCAGACGATGACCACCCTCGCCTTCTCGACCTCCAGGATGGGCATCCCGTAGATGGGACTGCCGCGCAGCCGCTTGGCGGCGGGGTTGACGACGTCGTTGGCGCCGACGACGACCACGACGTCGGTCTCCGGAAATTGCGAATTGATCTGGTCCATGTCGTAGAGCTCGTCGTAGGGCACGTTGGCCTCGGCGAGCAGCACGTTCATGTGGCCTGGCATGCGGCCCGCGACGGCGTGGATGCCGTAGCGGACCGTGACGCCCTTGTTCTTCAGCACGTCGGCCACCTCGCGCACCCTGTGCTGGGCCTGTGAGACCGCCATGCCGTATCCCGGGACGAAGACGGCCGTTCGCGCCGTGCCGAGGATTTCCGCCGCTTCCTCGATCGAGCACTGGCGGATGGGCTTCTTTGCTTCGAGCGCGCCGGCTGGCTGCTCCACGACCTTGCCAAAGGCGCCGAACAGGACGTTGGTGATGGACCGGTTCATCGCCCGGCACATCAGGATGGAGAGGATGAATCCGGACGATCCGTCCAGCGACCCGGTGATGATCTGGATCTTGTTGTCGAGCATGAATCCCATCGCGGCGTCGGTGAGCCCGGCGTAGGAGTTGAGGAGGGCGATCACCACCGGCATGTCGGCGGCGCCGATGGGCAGGATCAGCATCACGCCGAAGAAGAAGGCGAGCCCGACCAGGGAATAGAAAGCGGTCGTCGACGCCGGGATGAACATCAGGGCGACGATGAGGGCCAGCATCGCCGCCAGGATGGAGAGATTGAAGAAATTCTGTCCCTTGTAGGTGATCGGGTATCCGCGGATGAGCCCCTGCAGTTTCCCCGCCGCCATCAAGCTACCGGTGAACGTCAAGGAACCCAGCATCACCTCCACGCCGATCACGCCGACCCGCACCGTGCCCAGCGCCGCCCCGTGCCGGTAGTACTCGGAGATGCCGATCAACGAAGCAGCCAGCGCCCCGAAGGAGTGCGAAAGCGCCGTGCGCTGGGGGACGGCGGTCATCGGGATCCAGATCGCCATCGGCACGCCGATCAGCGTTCCCAGCACCAGTCCGGCGGCGATCCACTTGTAGCCGATGATTTCGTGGTGAAGCAGGGTTCCGACGATGGCGAGCAGCATCCCGAACTCGGCGAGGAACATCCCGCGGCGCGCCGTTTTCGGATGGCTCAGCCCGCGCAATCCCATCACGAAGAGGATCGCGGAGAGCAGATAGAAGAGCTGGAGCAGGTTGCGCTGCATCTACTTGCCGGCGCGGAACATCTTCAGAATCCGGTCGGTGATGAGGAATCCGCCCACCACGTTGATGGTGGATGCCGTGACGGCGACGAAGCCGAGCAACGTGCTGACCTCGTTGTACCCGGCTCCGGCGACGACCAGCGATCCGACCAGCGAGATCCCGGAGATCGCGTTGGTGGCCGACATCAGCGGCGTGTGCAGCAGAGGCGACACCCGCGAGATGACTTGGTAGCCGAGGAACCCGGCCAGCACGAAGACGTACAGGTCGCCGATCAACCCCAGGTCGATCATGGAATCCCCCCTACGCCGGCAGCAGTACCTCCCCGGCGTGCGCGATGAGACAGGACTTGACGATCTCGTCGGCGGGATCGAGCGACATCCTTCCCGCCTTCTTGTCGTAGAGGTGCATGAGGAAATTGAGGACGTTGCGCGAGTAGAGCTGAGATGCCTGGAAGGCCATCGCGCTGGGAATGTTGATCGGTCCGATGATGGTCACGCCCTGATGGACGATCTCTTTCCCTGCCTCGGTCAGCTCGCAGTTGCCGCCCTGCTCGGCCGCAACGTCAACGATGACCGACCCGGGCCGCATCGCTTCCACCATCTGTGCCGTCACCAGGACGGGAGCGCGCTTGCCCGGGACCAGCGCGGTGGTGATGCAGGCATCGGTCGCCTTCATTTCCTCGAGCAGGAGCTCCTTTTCCTTGCGGGCGGTATCGGCGCTGACTTCCTTTGCGTAGCCTTTCGCGTCCTCGGCGTGCTGGTCGAGATCCGCGCCGACGAATCGCGCGCCCAGGCTTTCGACCTGCTCCTTGACGGTGGGGCGGATGTCGAAGGCACTCACCACGGCGCCCAGGCGCCGGGCAGTAGCCACCGCCTGCAGCCCTGCGACTCCGGCGCCGAGGACGAAGACCCGCGCCGGCAGCACGGTCCCCGCGGCGGTCATGAGCATGGGGAAGAACTTCCCCAGCGCATTGGCCGCCAGTAGCACGCTCTTGTAGCCGGCGATGTTCGCCATCGAGCTGAGGACATCCATGTTCTGGGCCCGCGCGATCCGCGGCAACAGATCGAGCGAAAGCGCGCTGATGTGCCGCCGCTTCAGCTTCTCGACGTACCCCGCATCCCCACGGGACTGCAGCGTATAGGCGATCAGTGCGGCGCGCTCGGGAATGCCCTCCAGCTCCTGCTCGACAGGGCGCTGGACCTTGAGGACGACGTCCACTCCGTCCGCGTCAGGCGAGATGGCGGCGCCCGCGGCCCGATAGTCTCCGTCGGAGAAACCAGAAGACAGACCCGCTCCGGCCTGGATCTTTACTTCGATCCCGGCGGCGACCATCTTCTCGACCGTCGCCGGGACCGCTGCAGTCCGCTTCTCCCCGGCGACGATCTCCTTGAGGACTGCCACTTTCATGGGCCATTACCGGCCGGAGATGTAGATCTGCAGCTCGTCGACCAGCCACTGCTTCTCGTCGAGCATCAGCTGGATGACGTCGCGCATGGAGATGATCCCCACCATCTCGCCTTTGTCGACGACGAGCAGGTGCCGGGTGAAGTGGACGCGCATCAGATCGGCGCACTCGCTCTCCGAGGTGCTGAGCGAGACCGAGGGGAGATCGCGCCGCATCGCATCGGCGATGGAGCCGTCGCAGTGGCCGCCTTCCGCGAGCACGCTGTAGACGAGGTCGCGCTCGCTCACGAGCCCGACGGGCTTGCCGCCCTGCAACACCGCGACGGCGCCGATGCGCTTTTGCGCCATCAGCTTCGCCGCCTCGCGGCAAGCGGCCCTGGCATCGAGACCCAGAACTTCGCGGGTCACGTGGCGCTCGATGCTCGCCATGGCACAAGAGTGTACAACCCAAAGCCATAGCCGCAAAGCCGCGTCCGGCGCGGCAGCGGCTACCCCCCGGCGGTTACCGCGCCGGGGCGCCGTCCGGGAAACCCGATTCGCCTGCAGCCTCCGCGGTATCGATCCCTAGCTGCGGATTCTGCTCGAGGAAGCGGACGCAGGCGTTCCAGCGCAGGATGGCATCGTCGTTTCCAGCAGGGCTCGAGGCCATCGCCTTCTCGTACCAATGCATCGCCTCGGTGAAGAAGCCGGAAGCCAGGCCGTGGTGGGCGCCGGAACGCAACTGCGCCTTGCCCCACCTCTCGCGGATCACCCCCGCGTAGTAAGCGCGCTCGTACTCCCCGCGCAGCTTCGCCAGCACCTTGCTCGCCTGCTCGATGCCGCCGGCGATGCCTTTGCCGAACTGGTCGGTCAGGGCGAGGAGCAGCATGGTGAGGACTTCCTGGTTGTCCTCGTCCACGCGCAGGACGTCGCGGCAGATGCTCTCCGCCTCCTGCGGCTCGTTGAGCAGGCGGTATCGCTCCGCCTTGGCAACCGCCCGGGGAATTGCCGCTGTGCTGATTGGCTTGAGCTCGAACATGGCGCGCTCCTTTTCTCAGGTGCGGAAGAGCCGGAAGAGCCTGACGAGCGGATCGTACATCCGATCCACGACCCGCTCCTTGAGGGGGATGATGGCATTGTCGGTGATGTTGATGTCTTCCGGACAGACCCGGGTACAGCATTTGGTGATGTTGCAGAGCCCGATCCCCTCCGCTTCCTTCAACTCCGCGACGCGGTCCTCGGTGTCGAGCGGGTGCATCTCCAGCGCCGCCACGTAGGCGAAGAAGCGCGGCCCGATGAACCGTTGGTTCAGCTGGTGCTCGCGGAGCACGTGGCAGACGTCCTGGCAGAGGAAGCACTCGATGCACTTGCGGAACTCCTGCACACGCTCGATATCGGCCTGGGCCATGCGCCAGGTGCCGTCGGGCGCGTCGGGCGGCCGGGGCTTGAACTTCTTGATCCGCTTCTTGACGTCGAAGTTCCACGAGACGTCGGTGACCAGGTCCCTGATCTTCGGAAACGTCTTCATCGGCGCGATCGAGATCGTTCGCTCGAGAGGCAGATCGCTGAGCCGCGTCATGCACATCAAGCGGGGAAGTCCGTCGATCTCCGCCGAGCACGAGCCGCACTTGCCCGCCTTGCAGTTCCAGCGCACCGCCAGATCGTTGGCCTGCTCCGCCTGGATGCGGTGGACCGCGTCGAGTACCACCATGCCCTCGGAAACTTCGGTGGCGTAGTCGCGGAAGGCACCGCCCTGCGCATCGCCGCGCCAGATGGAGAAGGTGGCCTTCATTTCATCTGCTCGATGATCTGCTTCAGCTCCGCTGGCATTTCGGGAATTGGCCTTCTCTCGACGCGCATTTCCCCGCCGCTACCTTTCTTCACCACGACGTTTAGCTTGCCGAAAGCCGAATCGGGCTTGGGCAGGTCGTCGCGGAAGTGAGCGCCGCGGCTCTCGCGCCGCTCCAGCGCCGAGCGAGCCACGGCCTCGGAGACGGTGAGGAGCGCGCTCAAGTCGAGCGCGGTGTGCCAGCCCGGATTGTAGGCGCGGTTTCCGTCGACGCGGACGCGGGAGGCGCGCTCGCGCAGCTTTGCCAGCTCTTCCAACGCCCGCCTCATCTCTTCCTCGCGGCGCACGATACCGACCAGCTCCTGCATCATCTCCTGGAGCTCGTGCTGGATGCGGTACGGTCCCACACCGTCGCCGACCACCTCGCGCTCGAAGGGCGCCAGGGTGCGGCGCGCCGCCTCGTCGACCTGCGCCTGATCGATGCGCGCCGTGCGATGATCCTTCGCGAAGCGTGCCGCATGAGCTCCGGCGCGCTCACCAAAGACCAGCAGATCGGAGAGCGAGTTTCCTCCCAGCCGATTCGCGCCGTGCAGGCCGGCGGCGCATTCTCCAGCTGCGAAGAGTCCCGGAACGGTGGACGCCTGCGTCTCGGCGTCGACGCGCACTCCGCCCATGATGTAGTGCGTGGTCGGACCCACCTCCATCGCTTCCTTGGTGATGTCGATGTCCGCCAGCTTCATGAACTGGTGGTACATGCTGGGCAGCTTCTTCTTGATCACCTGCTCGGCGTTCTGCACCCGGCGCTTGATCCAGCTGATGTCGAGAAACACGCCGCCGTGCGGGCTCCCGCGACCCTCGCGGATCTCGCGCACGATGCAGCGGGCGACGTGATCGCGTGTGAGCAGCTCCGGGGGCCTTCGCGCGCTCTTGTCGCCCTGCGTGTACCGCCAGCCCTCGTCCTCGTCGGCGGCGGTCTGGCTACTGTAGTTCTCGGGGATGTCGTCGAAGAGGAAGCGGCGGCCCTCCTTGTTCAGCAGAACCCCGCCTTCGCCGCGCACTCCCTCGGTGACCAGGATCCCCTGCACGCTGGGCGGCCAGACCATGCCGGTGGGATGGAACTGGACGAATTCCATGTCCATCAGCTCCGCGCCGGCATCGTACGCGAGCGCGTGGCCATCGCCGGTGTATTCCCAGCTGTTGCTGGTGATCTTGTAGGCCTTGCCGATTCCGCCGGTGGCGAGAACGACGGCGCCGGCGCGAAAGACGTGGAGCAGGCCGCGCTCGCGGTCATACCCGAAGGCGCCGCAGACGCGGTCGCCGTCCTGCAGCAGAGTGACGACCGTGCACTCCATGTGCACGTCGATCCCCTGGTGGATGCCGTGGTCCTGCAAGGTACGAATCATCTCCAGGCCGGTCCGATCGCCCACGTGAGCCAGCCGCGGATAGCGATGTCCGCCGAAGTTGCGCTGCAGGATGCGGCCGTCCTTTGTCCGATCGAAGAGCGCTCCCCAGGCCTCGGGCTCGCGCACGCGGTCGTGAGATTCCTTGGCGTGCAGCTCGGCGATGCGCCAGTTGTTGACGTACTGCCCGCCGCGCATGGTGTCGGCGAAGTGGACCTTCCAGCTGTCGCGTTCGTCGACGTTGGCGAGGGCCGCCGCGATGCCGCCCTCGGCCATCACGGTGTGCGCCTTCCCGAGCAGCGACTTGCAGACCAGCCCGACGGATACCTTTGCGGCCGAAGCCTCGATGGCCGCTCGCAGGCCGGCGCCCCCCGCGCCGATCACGAGAACGTCGTGCTCGTGGGTCTGTACCTGCGCGCTCAGAGGATCCTCCAGTCTCTGAGGACCCCCATCGAGCAAAGCCGCACATAGAGATCGGCGAGCGCCACGCCGAAGAGGCTGGCCCAGGCCCAGGACATGTGCCCCCGGTTGAGGCAGCTCACGCAGTCGTACGCGGTGCGCCGCGCTGGCGAGCCGGAAAGCCGGTCGAGACCTCCGCCCACCACGTGGCGCAGGGAGTGGCAGCCGAGAGAGTACCCGCCGAGGAGAACGACGTTGGCGGCGAGGACCAGCGTGCCAAGGCCGATTCCGAAGCGTTGTCCCGACGGGCCCTCGAACCACATCGCCTTCCAGACGTCGTGCGCGAGAATGAGCAGGAATGGCAACGCCAGGTAGAGGAAGTAGCGGTGCGCGTTCTGCAGGACGAGCGGCAATGAGGCCTCGCCGCGGTAGCGCGCGCGGGGCTCGCTCACCGCGCACGAGGGCGGGTCGGCCCAGAACGCTTTGTAGTACGCGCCGCGGTAGTAGTAGCAGGTGAGTCGGAACCCGCCGGGCGCCCAGAGAATGAGGATTGCGGGGGTGAAGAGCAGCCACCCTGGCCACCACCCCGGCTGGGGTCCGAACCAGGCGTGGGGAGCGTCGCCGAACAGGACCGGCGAATAGAACGGCGAGAGGTAGTTGCCGTAGGCGTAGTGCTTGCCCTGGAGCGCCGCCCAGGTGGTGTAGACGACGAACGAGCCGAGCCCGAGGAAGGTGAGCAGCGGCGACGTCCACCACCGGTCGCGCCTTGCGGTGCGGCCGAAGCCGATCTGGGTGAGCGCTTCCCCTGGCGCCATGCGCAATCTCCGAGTGTGCGCCGAGCATACCGGATCCCGGAAGGCCAGGCTTACCGAACTGCGTCAACACCCGAACAACCAGAAGTCGAGGCCGGACGCGCGCGCTCGACGAGCATGTTTTGAGGGCGCAATGCCCGATCGAGTCGCAGTGGCCGCGCTGCTCATCTGTCTCCCCCTCTCCGCGAGCGCCCAGGATCGACGCGACGAGAAGGATTCGGGTCCGGTGCACGTCGCGGCGATGCTCGGAGTCGTCAGCCTGCCGAGACCGATCGACGCCGAAGTCTTGGTGCGCATCGTCGATCTCTTCGCCGTCGGGATTGGATACAGCGACTTTCCAGCGTTCATCGCCAATCCGCTGCTCGAGCTGGCCGGCGCGAAGGGCGGGTCCACCGATGCCCGACTCGACCAATTCAACGCGTTCGATCTGGATCTGCGGGTGTTCCTGTTCCGCGGCAGATTTTTCGTCGGTTCATCGTTCGGGCATCAAGCGCTCAAGGGTGCAGTGACCGAGAACACCGCCTTCGGGCCGCAGACGGCAACCGTGGACCTCACGACGTGGTACGCGACCCCGCGTGTGGGGTGGATGTGGCGGTTCGATCCCGGCTTCGTCATCGGCTTCGATCTCGGCATCCAGTTGAAGCTCATCTCCGATCGCACGGTGACGGTGCCGCCCGGCGCCACTGCGGACGTCCGGAACCGGGTGGACAACCTCGCGGATCTGGGCGCAACCTACCCCCTGCCTTCGCTCCACCTGCGCCTCGGCTGGATGCTGTAGCGCACGCTCACTTCGGTGGATCGCGCTGCTCCGCCGCCGGTACGATGGTAGGCGAGGCGTGATTGGAGTCCGGCGCTTGCACGATCGGCGCGACGGGAATGACGACTCCGCTACGGTCGGCCTTCGTCACGACCCCCGTCGTGCCTGCGACGCACTTGCTTCCATTGAAGGTTTCCTCGCAGACCTCACCGGCTCCGCACCTTCCGTCGCACGCCTCACGGTCACAGAGGCCGGTCCTCGTATTGCAGACGGTCCCGGCGGTGCAGATTGCATAGCACCCACCTGCCGCGCGATTGGCTACGGATGCGCTGAGCCCGGCGGCGGTCGTGACGGCGGCGCCGATCGCCGTGTTCGGGCTTCCGGTCTTGCAGGCGACCAGGAGCACCGCGAAGAACGCCAGACGGACATGAGCGTGGGACCTGCACATGCGGGATACCTCGACCCCAGTCTAACTCACCAGCCGGTACGGCCGTCGATATGCCGCACCGGTACGGCCGCAAGATCGAAATCATCGAACAATCGCGCGTTGACCAGCAGGCGCCGCTGCGTCGGGTGCGGCTTGCCGTCGACCCAGACCGGGGAATCGCTCCATGTGCTGCACCCGCACACTGCGCAGTGATGGTGAGCGACCGGACGACCGGGGCGTTGGTACCTGGCCCTGTGCTCGTCCGCGACGAGTCTCACCTGGTCCAGGTCGTAGTACGCCCAGAGCGCCCCTCGTTTCGAACAGAACGTGCAGTTGCAGGACGTGACGGACGACGGCGCCACGCTGACTTCGACCTTCGTCCCTCCGCAGTGACAGCTTCCCGTAACCATGAGCTCCTTATACCCCGCAGGGACTCAACCGAGCTTCAGCTCCCACGTTTCCGCGACCAGGTCGTCGCGGCTCCAACTCTGGTGCCGCTCGGTTCCCGCCAGATGGAACCCGGCCTGCTCATAGATACGGCGCGCCGCTTTCAGCTCGCTCTGCGTCCAGAGCGCCAGCTTGTCGTACCGGCATTGGCGCGCAAAACGGATGCATTCGTCGACGAGGCGCTTTCCGATCCCCAGGCCGCGCGCCTGCGGCTCGACCAGCAGCAGCCGCAGCTTGGCGATGCGCTTCGAGCTCCGCACCAGGAACACGGAGCCAACACGCTCGCCGTCTTTCTCGGCGATCCAGCAGCGCTCACGGGCCAGATCGAATCGCTGCACGAACTCTCCGACGATCTGCGCCACCAGCGCTTCGAAGCGCTCGTCGTATCCCCATTCCTCCGAATAGAGGACGCCATGACGGTATACGACCCAGCCCATGTCGCCAGGGCGATGCGTCCGCAGGAGGTACGGCGAAGGCGACTTGGACTTTGGCTCGAGCACGCCCTCGATCGTCCGCATGGCCTGGAGCAGCCGCGTCGCGTCGGAGGGGGCGATGGCGCCGACCAGGCGGCGCACCTCGTCGTTCGACCGCGCATCCAGCGGCTCGAACGCTGTGCGACCCGAGCGGGTCAAGGAGAGCAGATGGCGGCGGCCGTCCTCTTTCGACGGCTTGCGCTGGATCCAGCCCCGCTTCTGGAAGCTCTGCAGGATCCGGCTCACGTAGCCGGCGTCGAGACCGAGCTCACCGCGCAGGTCGGTGGCGGTCGCATCTGTGCGGTGCGCGAGTTCGTAGAGCACGCGCGCCTCGGTGAGCGAGAGCGAGCTTTCCAGCAGGCCTTCCTGGAGGACGCCAATCTTGCGCGTGTAGAAGCGGTTGAACCGACGAACGGCTTGCACGCAATCGTCGAGAGCACTGGACTGGAGCTGCCGGACCATGGCCCGGAGTGTGGAGCCAATCAGTTGACTCTGTCAACCAGATGGTTGCCGGAGAATAGCTTATCGCGACGCCGTCGCCGAACGGCGGACGAGAGGCCTCGTTGCGCGCCGATGTCGCCGTGCGGGCCGGACCCGATGACGCGAGGCCTTGCGCGGCAATTTCGCCTTCACTGGCTGCGGTTTTTGCGGGGCAGCAGGTTCCGCGGACTGTTGCTCGAGCTCGCCGATCATCTCGCGGAGGATCTGGACCAACCGCTTCCGCTGCGCGCGGTCGCTCGCGCTCCAGGTCGTCTTGTCGGCGCGCTTGTGCGCAAGCTTGTACTTCATGCCCGCCATCTCGGTCGTATAGCTGTTGGCGTCGAGCTTGGTGACCACCTGGTGCGCGAGGATGTACCAGTTGTAAGCCGTGCCGAGGGGCGCACCCGAGCCTTCCGGCGCCCGTCCCTTCCGCCGCTTGACGACCGAATACTGGAACTCCCACTTGTCGGGCGTGACCTTTTTCTCCGCCCAGTCCCCGGCCTCGTACTTCCATTTGTGACCGCGGCCGATCTTCATGCCGGTATAGCGCTTGCCCTCATGCTCCTTGAACTGGTCGTAGGCTGTGTTCGGCATGCCCTAACCTAGGAACTATCGTAGCCTCCGCGCCATGCGGGCACTCATCTTCGATCTCGACGGCACCCTGGTCGATACGGTCTATCCGCACGTGGTCGCCTGGCAGCAGGCGCTGGAAGAAGCGGGGATGACCATCGACGGGTGGAAGATCCACCGGCGCATCGGAATGAGCGGTGGCCTGTTCACGCGCGCCGTCTCGCGCGAAGTGGGCCGGCCGCTCTCGGCGGCGCAAGCGGAGCGGCTGCAGGCGCGCCATGGCGAGATCTTCCGCTCCCTCGCGCAGACGCGGCGGCCGCTTCCCGGGGCCGCCCAACTGCTGCAACGGCTGCGCGAGGTGGGCGTTCCGCACGCGATCGCGACCTCTGGCCGCCATCCCGAGATCGACGCATCCCTCGAAGCGTTGTCCGTTCCGCAGACGACCGTCGTCGTCGACCGCGGTGACGTCGCGCGGGCCAAGCCGGAACCGGATCTGTTCGTGATGGCGGCGAAGCGGCTGTCGGTGCCGGCCGAGGAGTGCTACGTCGTCGGAGACGCGGTCTGGGATCTGCTCGCCGCACGGCGTGGGCGGATGTTCAGCGTGGGTCTGCTGACGGGCGGGTACGGCGCCGACGAGCTGCTGGCGGCCGGCGCCTACCGCGTCTATCGCGACGCCGCCGAGCTCGATGCCAGCCTGGATGAGCTCGGCGTTCTGCCCTGATGCACCACTCCGGGAATCGCGTCAGGAGCGCCGGCAGACGAGCCAGATCCCCAGCGCGCAAAACAGGCCGCCAGAGATGGCAACCAGGATCGGGATGACCTTGTTCCACCGACCGCGATCGATGCGCGCATCCGCGGGACGACCGGGATCGTAGAGCACGCGAACGGCCTCGCCCATTCGATGGGACGGCGGATTGGAAGCGACGGAATCCTTGAACCTGTACGTTCGCCCGTGGTCCTCGAACGCCACGATGGGCGCATAGGTGGTGGTATCGCCCGAGTCGTTTGCGACCATGTCGACCACGACGCCGGCGGCCGGTACGGCTCGCTCGAGGAAAGACTCGGTCTGCTTGCGGAGGTGACTCCCGAGAAGGACCAGGCCCACGCCGGAGAGAAGAAAAAATGGAATCGCAAAGCGGTTCGCCGCTTTCTGGTTCGCCACGGCGGTCCGCAAGGCGGCTGGGTCCGCCCACGGGATTTGTCCCTTGGTCGCGTCCGTAAAGATGCGTGCGCGAAGGAGCCTGGCCTTGTAATCCCTCCAGGCCGCGAGGGACAGGGGCTTGTCGCGGATCGCGCCGTGGAGCTTCCAGGCGCCACAGCTCACGACCACCACCGCTCCGGCAACGGAGAAGGTGCTGATCCGGAAGATGGCGAAGAAGATGACGCACGACGCGAGCCCCATGAGAACGACGACGGCTCCGAGAATGTATGAGAGCGGCGACTTGATGACGGCCTTTTCCGGATCGTCTGGCTGAGCGAGCACGGTGACGGCGTCGCCGACGGAGTCGAGCGGCGACGAAGAGCCGACGGAGCCTTCGAGGTACCGGGTGGCGCCGTCGAGCCCCACGTATTGCGCCACCGCGTGGAAATACCTGGCAGCAGACGCGCCACCCTCCGCCGTCGAAAATCCGACCACTTCGCCACGCACCTCGCAGGCGCCACGCCGTGTGCGGACTTCAGCGGCAAGGACGAGCAACCCGAAGGCGATGAAAAGCAGCCCGACAAGTAAAAAGAGGATCTCCATGTCGCTCCCGCGGTCGCGGTGAGAGACATTGTCCGCCACGAGGGCCGATCGAGCCAGAAATCGGAGCTCGCGTTTACTGCTCCCGCGCCGCAGTCGTCGGGCGCGGCGTCTCCACCGCCGCCGTCGTGGGGATCGGAGCCAGGCTGCGCTCCTGCAGAGCGGCATCCAGCGCCTTCACCTCCGTCGCCGCGAGCTGATCGAAGTCGCGTTGGACGTCGTCCAGCTCCCGCCGCAAAGCGCCGATGCGCGCCTCCTGGTACTCCGCCGGCTTCCCTTCGTACCGCAGCAGCGCTCCGTACAGATAATCGGTGTGCTCGCGGATGCGCTCTTCGCCGGTGATCGCCCCGCCCTCCTTGGTGGTGACGATCTTCCTCCTCACCTCTTCGAGCTTCTCACGCACGGCCGCAAGCCGCGGCACCAGGGGGTCACCCTTCGCCAGCTTCCCCGTCCGTTCCGCCGTGCCCTTCTGCGCCGCGTCGATGCGATCGATCAGCGTGCTCATGTCGCCGAACAGCGCCACCACCTTGAGCGCCGCGTCGTAGTTCTTGCGCCGGTCATCGGGCGAGTAGGTGGCCCGCCGGTCGAGCGCGATCTCGATGCGCGACTCCACGGCCTTGTCGCCTTTGCGCAGCCGCACGGTGTACGTCCCGGGCATCACGCGAGGACCGCGAGAGCCCCAGTTCGTCACCGTCGCCGCGCGGGGGACGCGGGGCGGCTTGTGCTGCATCGTCCACGTCACCCGGTTGAGGCCCCGCCGCGTGCTCGCCGGGATGGCATCGACGAGCTTCCCCTGGCCGTCCAGCACTTCCAGCTCGATCGGCCCATAGAGGTGCCGCGCCCGCTGGTAGTAGGTGATGAGGGCGCCGCTCGGCGGGTTCTCGCCGATGAACGTGGCGTCGCCCTCCGACCAGCCGCCGCCCGCGAACAGGCGCTGCTGCGATGGACGTCCGGAAACGAACGCCACGTCCTTCGCCAGCACGTCGTTCGAGAGCGCGCGCAACGGCGTCAGGTCGTCGACGATCCAGATGCCGCGTCCGTGCGTCGCCAGCACCAGATCGCCGTCGCGGGGATGGATCTGGAGATCGCGCACCGCCACGCGCGGGAACTCGCCGCCGCGGAACTCCGCCCAGTTCCTGCCTCCGTCCACGGAGATGAAGAGTCCCAGCTCGGTTCCGAGGAAGAGCAGGTCCTTCTTCAGCGTGTCCTCCTTGATCACGTGCGCATAACCGCGCAAGGGAGCGGAGGGACCGCCGATGCGCATCCATGTCTTCCCGAAGTCCTGCGTGCGGTACACCCACGGCGTCATGTCCCCGAAGTTGTGCCGGTCGAACGCCGCGTACGCCGTTCCCGGCTCGAAGCGGCTCGCCTCGACCCACGAGACCCAGCTCGCTTTCGGCAAGCCGGAGACGTTTCCGGCGACGTTGGTCCAGTGCCCTCCCCCGTCCCGGGTGAGCTGGACGTTGCCGTCGTCGGTGCCGACCCAGATGGTGTTCGCGTCGCGCGGGGACTCGCTGATCACGGTGATGGTCGTGTGGGCCTCCGCCGAGGAGTTGTCGACGGTGATGCCGCCCGACTCTTCCTGGCGCTGCTTCTCCGGATCGTTGGTGGTGAGATCGGGCGAGATGCGCTCCCACGTGTCGCCGCGATCCCTGGAACGGAAGAGGAACTGCGCCGCGATGTAGACGACGCCCTTCTGCGTCGGGCTCGCGGCGATGGGCGCGTTCCAGTTGAAGCGCAGCTTCTCCTTGTACAAGGCCTTCGGCTGCACGTCGCGCGACGACATCGTCCGGCGATCGACGCGCCCGATGAAGCCGCCCTGCGATTCGACGTAGACCGCCTCCGGATCGGAGGTATCGGGCACTGCCCAGAATCCGTCACCGCCGTAGAGGTTCTCCCAGCGCCGGTTGCTGACTCCGCCGCCGTAGGCGGAGTCGCCCACCCAGGTACTGTTGTCCTGCAGCCCGCCGTAGACGTGGTAGGGGTCCGCTCCGTCGAGAGCCACGTGATAGAACTGCGAGATCGGAAGGTTCTCCTGCTTCCACCACCGGTTCCCGCCGTCGAAGGACTGCCAGAGCCCGCCGTCGTCGCCGCCGATGACGTGCTTCGGATTCTGCGGGTCGATCCAGAGATCGTGCCAGTCGCCGTGCGATCCTCCGCTGGCGTCGGAGAAGCTGCGACCCCCGTCCTCGCTGACGATCAGGTTGAGGTTCGTCTTGAAGAGGCGGTCGGGATTGGTGGGATCGACGACCAGCCGCGCGAAGTAGAAGGGCCGCCAGACCATGGACTGACTGCGATCGAGCGCAGCCCACTTGGTGCCGCCGTCGTCGGAGCGGTAGAGCGCGGAATGCTCGGATTCGATGAACGCGTAGACGCGCTTCGGTGACGAGGGCGCGATGACGACCTCCACCCGCCCCCAAGGATGGGGCGGCAGCCCGTTGCCGTCGATGGTCTTCCAGGACCTGCCGCCGTCGGCGGTGCGGAGAAGTGCGCTGCCGCTCGGCGCGTTCGGCCCGTCTCCTCCCGAGCGGAACGTCCAGCCCTTGCGGCGGAAGTCCCAGGTGCCGGCGAAGAGCACGTCCGGATTCTGCGGATCCAACGTCAGGCTCGAGCAGCCCGTCGAGGCGTTTCCCACGTAGCTGAGGATGAGGGACCAGGTCTTGCCGCCGTCGGTGGTTCGGTAGACGCCGCGCTCCTTGCTGTCGCTCCAGAGCTTTCCCGTGACGCACGCATAGACGACGTTGGAGCTTTTGGGATGCACCACGATCCGCGCGATCCGCTCGGATTCGGCCAGCCCCATGTGCGCCCAGGTCTCGCCCGCATCGGTGGACTTGTAGATGCCGTCGCCGATGGAGACGGAGTTGCGCGTCCAGGTCTCCCCGGTACCGACCCACACCGTGCGCGGGTCCCGCGGATCGATGGTGATGGCTCCGATCGACTGGACCGGCTGCTTGTCGAAGACCGGCACGAAGCGGGTGCCGCCGTCCTGGCTCTTCCAAACGCCGCCACTGGCGGCGCCGACGTAGACCAGCGTCTTGCCGTCGACGTTCGCTGCCGCAACGGCGGAAACGCGGCCGCTCATGGTGGCGGACCCGATGTTTCGCGCGTCCAGGCCGGAGATGACGCCTTCGTCGAACGAGACCTTGGCCATCGGCGGGGCCGGCGGCGCCTCGAAGGAAGGCGGACGCGCGTCCGGACCGGCGACAATCTCGCGACCGATGGTGCCCTGCGGATACTCGAAGACGCGGTCGTCGACGGGCACGTTCGCCTCGGCCTTCTCGACGATGAAGTGCGCCGTCCTCGGAGCGCCTTTGCGGCCCTGGTTGATCGAGGTGGGAATCCAGACGCCGGCCACCAGGCCGTATGCGCCGAGGTCGGCTTCGGTGACCTGCTCGCTGCCGCGCACGCGACGTTCGTTGACGATGCGGATCTCGAGAAACGCGTCCGGATCGAGGAAGACGTAATGCACGTCGCCGTCCTTCAGGGCGACGCGGATCTTGTGCGCGGGCGTGCCGTCGACGTCTTCGACGCCCAGGTACTCCACCCGGCTTCCTTTCTCACGCCAGGAGATGAGGTGGCCTTCGATGTCGGCGTCCTGGGCGAGCGCGCGCGCGTCATCCTGCGAGGCGCGCTCCGGCTCGCGGCGGCCGCGGAATGGCGACAGCTTCCACCCTTCCTTCCCGTTCCAGGCCTGCACCGCAGTGAGTCCCTGTCGCGTCACCTCCGAGCGAAAATGGCCCGGACGCGTCTGTACCTGCGCCCACGCCATCTCGATCGCAGATCCGCGGCGTCCCATGCCGGAGAAGACGGCGCGCCCGGTGAGACGAAGCGTCTTGAGCTTCTGCACGTTCGCGGCGCCGCCGCGGGCGGCGAGGTTCTTTGCCAAGAGCTCGTCGAGGGTGATGGCGCGGGCACTGAAGGAAACGACAAACGACGCGACCAGCAGCAGGATTCGCATGCGACCTCCCGCAGAGGGGGTCGCAGAATGCAGCAATGGCACGGTTCCGCCAACGCCCGCAGTTCGATACTCAAAAGATATTACGCATTATCAGACTTTCATCGGGGCGGAAGCAAACATCGCGCTGAACAACACCGGCCCGGCGATTGCGGACATCGACCTCATCTGGGTGCAGTCGGGCGGCCTCGCGGCGTCCAGCGGCTTGAACTCCAGCAATATTTTCGACGAGTTGCTCAAGCAGAAGCGGTACTCGCTGCTTTCGAGGGAGGGCACCGCTGGATCGACCTGCGTCGCTACGGAAAGCTGGACGCCAGCCACGTCGCGATCGACACGACGGATGACGTCATCCACGCCGCCTTCCCCATCCCGCTCACGGAGTCGCAAACGCCATAGCGGAACAGGTTCGTCGGTCAGTACGTGAGCGAGGGATCGAGCGCGCGCAGGGCCGTAGCCGGATCGTAAAACCGGCCGGTGTCGCTGAGCTGATCGCGCGTATAGATCCGAACCGGCGAAATCGTGTTCGCCAGCCCGGAGCGCATCTCGACCGTGCGCGGAATGTGGGAACCGGTCACGAGAATCCTCTCCATCTTCGGCTTCTCGTCTTTCGCGACGGGAGAAGGTGGCGTGTGGACGCAACCGGTGGCCACTCCGACCAAGGCGATGAGCGATGCCGCCACGAGCCAGCGCGAGTGAATCCTCATCGTTTGCATCCTCCTCGACCACGTATCCTAACGTGTCCATCGACGGACGGGGAGCGCCGCGTGTCGGACCCTCCTGCCATCCTCGCGCGCAACGAGGAAGAGATGAAAACGACCATCCGGATTGCCCCTTTCGATGCTGCCCTGGTGCTCCGCGCCGATGGCAGGCTGGAGAGCTGGTTGCCGCATATTCACGGCGATCCACCGCCGAACGCCCTCGCCGCCAGCGCCCTGATGTGCGCCTATTTCGACAAGCGGATCATGGCCTACATCACCGAAGCGATGAGCGCCGCCGGATACGAGTACTCCGATCCGCCGCCGCGGTCGCCGGGCGGCCCGCGCGATCCTTCGCGTATGCAGTAGACGTCGCGACACGCGAGGGCGTTGCCGGTCGCTCCGACTAAGGTCTCATGCCGGCCAACTCGACAAATGATTCATGCTGCCGGCCCCTTTGCACCCGGAGCCGTCATCATGCGGAACCTGACTTTCCTCGCGGCGCTCGCCGCGCTCGTCATCACTTCATCGGCACAAGCAGGACTCGACCCAAAGGATCCCACCTGGTGGGACAAATACCAGTACATCCAGAACGGCGGCGCGCTCGCCGTGGGCGACGCCACGCAGTCGATCGCGTACGGCACGAACGTAGACGTCTCGAACGAATGCGGACCACAGTCCGAGACGTACATCACGATGAAGGACACGAAGGTGATCGCCGGCGGATCGAACGAGATCTTCCGCCTGCCCATGCGCGCTTACTTCTCGAGCGACGCCGGCAAGAGCTGGGGCGGAGCCGATCTACCGTTGCCGCCGGCCAAGGGGACCAATGGCATCGATTTCGGCTCCGACCCGACGCTGGCCTTCGACTCGAAGGGGAACCTCTTCTACGGATACATCGTCGTGTTCTTCGGTCACGGCAACGGGATCAACGGCACACAAATGGCGGTCGCGCGCTCCACCGACGGCGGACGTACCTGGCCGCAGGCGACGTTCTTCTGGTTCTCGGGTGGCACCGATCACTTCAACGACAAGCCAATGATCACCGCTGACCGCACCGCGGGCTCGCCCTTCCGCGACCGTGTCTACATTGCCTGGGACGCCGCGGCTGGCGGCTCGGCAACGGGCGGCGGTGTGCTGGTCGCGAGATCCAAGGATTCCGGCGCCAGTTTCAGCGTGGCCCGCGCCGACGAGCCGCACGGACCCGGCCGTGCCATCGGGGCGATCCCGTTCGTCGGTCCGAACGGCGAGCTGTACGTAGCCTGGAACGATTACGCAGCGAACACCATCGCCTTCTCCAGCTCGCTCGACGGCGGCGCCACCTTCTCGCCGCAGGTCGTCATCTCTCCCAAGACGATTCCCTTCGATGCCGGAATCCCGGCGGAGTTCAGCCGGCGCGCGCTCGTGTACCCCGCTTGCGACACGGACCGATCCGCCGGTCCAAACCGCGGGCGCCTGTATTGTTCGTGGATGGACGTAGGCGACATGGGGACCGACATTTTCCTGTCGACCTCGGGCGACGGCGGCGCGACCTGGTCGGCGGCGCGGGCGGTCGGCGACCGACTCCCGTTCGCGGTCGACCGGTTCAACCACTGGCTCGCAGTCGACGCAGTGACCGGCCAGGTGGTGATCGCGTTCTACGACACGCGCAACGACACCACCGGACAGCGCTACGGAACCGACTTCTATCTGGCCCGCTCGAACGACGGCGCCGCCAGCTTCGCCGCGGACATCCGCGTCAGTAATGCGACGTCGAACGAGCACGACTGCAACGGCGTCTTTCCCTGCACGGGGATCAACTACGGCAATCAGCAGGGCGATTACGCAGGCGTCGCCTCGTTCGGTGGCATCGCGCATCCGTTGTGGGTCGACAGCCGCGCCAACCTCGATCCCGCGCCCGGGTGCTCGCGCGGGATCAAGATGGAGGAAGTCTTCACCGCAACGGTGAAGTAGGTCGAACAAAGGGGCGGCCCTCGCGAGCCGCCCCCTTCGTCACTAGGACCGCATCGTCGAGCGTCAGGGCCCGGCAGGATTGCACTTGCCGCCGTCGCCAGGCTGGTTGCAGACGTTGCTGTTCTGCGCCGCGGTCACGAGCTGCGCCCAGTCATCCGGGAAACCCGCGGGGATCGACGTCGTGCACTTGGCGCCCATCGCCTTCGCGTCCGGCCCTGCAAGCAGATACCCCTGGCAAGCGGCGTTATCCGCTGCAGCCTTGACCGCGGCGACGTACTTGGCGTGCGTCCCGTAACGCTCTTCCAGGGATGGCCGCAGGTCGTCCGCCGCTTTGTCTGACGTCTTCTTCGCGAACGGCACCATGCCGCCGACGTAGTTGCAGGTCTGCCCGGCGTGGAACGGCCGCCCGTCATAGTTGGGGTCGCCGGGGCCGGCGGTGATGTTCCAGCCTAGATACGTGCCGAGCGGGGCATCGCGCAGCACGGTGGGAACGCCGCCCAGCTCATTCCCGTCCGAATCCACCTTCGGCACCAGCATCTTGATCACGTTCTTGATCGGCGGCGGCTCGTTGGTCGGCGTTCCCGTCGCGTTGAACTCGTCGAAATCCGGGCCCCAGTCGTAATCGAGAACCGGGTTGACGAAGCTCTCGGGAGCGAAGATCGAGTCCGGAATGCCGGGGACGCCCCTCGGAAATCCCATCGCCGCTCTCGTCGGCTCGACGAGAGTGCGGTCATTCTTCGGTCCGCGCATCCTTGGCCAGACGCTGTCGGGCGGGAGCGTTCCATGCATCACCCACTCGCGCAGCGCGACGCGCAGGCGGTTGACGAGTTGGGTCGCCGGCACCGGATTGGCCCTGAAGTTTCCGACGCCATAGTTGTTGCCCGGGCATCCGGCTCCGACGTTCGGGATCGCCTCATTGAAGCCCCCACCGCCGCCACCATGTGTCGAGCTCGGCAGGTAATAGCGCCGCACGTTGTCCGGCAGAGGAATGTCATTCTTCGGATCGGTTCCGACCCAGGATGTCGTCATCTTCAGCGCGAACACCTCCGCGCCGCCGAACGTCTCAATGATCTTCGGGCAGGTGTCGGTCTCGCTGCATCGATCCAGAATGCCGCCCGGCGGAAGGTCGCGAACGCGGTCCGGAAACGAGTGCCACCACTGCGGCCCTTCGCTGCCCATCTGGTAAAGCTCGAGCACGCCGTCGGGCTGGCCCCAGCGCGAGTTGTTGGCGACCCGGCGTCCAGCGATCAGCGGCCAGGCGCCTTCGTGGACGATCCGGTTTGCTTCGTCCTGGTTCATTCCGAGGAAGATGAAGTGCCGGGTGAAGTTTCCCGACTGCGAGGAGCCGCGGATGATCGCCCATTTGATCTTGATCTTGCCGGGAACCTGCGCAAGGAGTGGGTTCGCCGTTCCGTGGGAATCCGCGGTCTCGTAGCGGAAGAACGACTCGACGTCGCGGAACGCCGCCGTACCGGCGCCAAGCACGTACGGGTCCTTTACGGTGTAGACGAGCTGGTACAACTTCGCCGGGTCGAAGCTGCGAACTGCGCCATTCAGGCAAACACGCACCGGCAAGCTCGGCGTCGTCGTGCCGGCCGAAGCGAACGTCGCGCCCGCGCCGTAGCAGAACTTCCAGTCGCTGTTCGGGATCGTGTCGCCTTCGGTCACGACGCCTGTGAGCGTCTCGTGCGTGTGCACCTTCAGGACCGCGTCCGTGTTGTCGGCCGAGTTCGCGGGGAAGTACGGAATCGGGTTGCCCATCACGTTCAGCGGTTGGTTGGTGCCGCTGCGGTTCACGATGCGGCCGAGGATTCGGCCCGTGACGCCTGTGAGGACCGGCGTCTTTACCCACTCGTTGGTGGTCGGCGTCACGGGCGTAAGGGTCGACGCGTTAGCGGGAACCGCGGTCCCTCCCGCGTTGTCGCCCTGCCAGCCGCTGCTCAGACCGACATCGTGCGAGTTGCGGAGATCGGGCGTAATCGTGATGCGGCCGCCGCGATTCGGGACGTCGTGCCACATCAGCCCGCTCGCCTGCGTCATGTCGACGGGCTTCACGATGAAGAAGGTGGTGATGTAGTCAACCTTGCCGTTCTCGTTTCTCGGCGCCAGCCCGATGTCGGTGATGAGGACGTTGTGCGGGTCTTTGGGATCCAGTTCACCGAACGCGCGCCCGGTGATCGTCTCGTACGGGATATCCTGGCCGGAGAGGGTCGCCGTCGAATCAACGATGATCCGGGTGACCTTCGCATGCGCCTGCGGGACCGACATGAGCATTGCGATGACCGCTGCGGCGGCGAGTGCCGTTCTACGGAGCAGTGCGGGGATGCGGGGCAACATTACGGAACTCCTTTGGTTATCTGAAGCGAACACACGGGCACTGCGCGGCGACCGCCGTCGCGGATGAGTCTCCGAAATGTTCAGTGCCCGCCTCGGAGCGGACCTGATGCGCCACGCGCTTCCTTTCGGTCAAGCCGCGATGAGTCATTTACCGTACGACTTCAGTCGGAGTCGACCGAGCGCACGCCTTGCCAGCCGCTTCGAGGCGCGCGCATCATCGCGCTCCGTAAGGGAGGAAACGATGGCCAGCCGACTGCTACGGACCGATCCCGACTTTGCCGCGCTGTTCATGCGACTCGCCCTCGGGCTAGTGTTCTTCCCCCACGGCGCTCAGAAGGTGCTGGGGCTCTTCGGGGGATACGGCGCAAACGCCACCATCCAATACTTCACGAAGATGGGATTGCCCCCGTGGGTGACCGTCCTCGTCATGGCAGCGGAGTTCGGCGGATCGATCCTGTTGATCCTGGGCTTTCTCACCCGCATCGCCGCCTTCGGCATCGGCTGCGTCATGGCCGGCGCGCTGATCATGGTGCACGCGAAGGTCGGCTTCTTCATGAACTGGGCGGGTACGCAGAAGGGCGAAGGATTCGAGTACCACATCCTCGCGCTCGGGCTGGCGGTGGCCCTGATCTTCGCCGGTGGCGGCGCGTTCTCGGTGGACGGCGCGATCGCGGGCAACCGGATGAGCACGGCTTCGCCGGAAGTCTGACGAGACGCGTCTGTCTTCTGCTGAACTGTTGCGTGCGCGACGTTGCGCTCGGACCTGAACCCGAGCAGTTCCGCGGGTCTTGCGCGCTTCGGCACGGTGCTTAACGTTCCAACCAAGGGCGGCGTGTTCGATTTACGGCGAGGGGGCTTTGGGGGCCGTCACGATTCGAACGAGTCGTGCACGCCGGGCAACGCGGGGGGGGGAAGTGTCGTACCGACAAAGCTACGACGGGAAGCGAGTCCTCGTGACCGGAGGCGGGGGCTCGATCGGAACCAACCTGGTGCGCGCTCTGGTCAAAGAGGGCGCGCGCATGGTCATCATCCTCGATGACTTCTCGGCCGCATACGAGTGGAACATTCCTTCCCAGGCCGGCGTCATGCTGGTCCGGGGCAGCGTCGCCGACGACGTCGCGCTGAAGCGCGTCTTCAACGAGAGCGTCGATCTCGTCTTCCACCTCGCCGCCTTCTTCGCGAACCAGAACTCGGTCGACTATCCCGAGCGCGATCTGATGGTGAACGGGATGGGCACCCTCAAGGTGCTCGAGTACTCGCGCCTGGCCCGCGTGCCGCGTCTCGTCTACGCGTCTTCGGGCTGCTCGATCTACGGCCACGAGGCCCCGCTGCCGCTGCGCGAAGACTACATGTCGATGCACCTGACGACGCCCTACCAGATCACCAAGATGCTCGGCGAACTGTACGCGAACTTCTTCTCCCACCACTACGACATGAAGATCGTGAAGACCCGGTTCTTCAACTCGTACGGGCCGGGCGAGGTCCCCGGCCAGTACCGCAACGTCATCCCCAACTTCATCTACTGGGCGATGATGGGAAAGCCGCTGCAGATCACCGGCAATCCCGACGCGACGCGCGATTTCTGCTACGTCGGCGACCTGGTCGACGGGCTGCTCCGGGCCGGCTACTTCGACGCGGCCGCAGGGCAGGAGTTCAATCTCGCCTCCGAGCGCGAGATCCGGATCGGAACGCTGGCGGAGATGATCAACGAGGCCACCGGGAACAAGGCCGGCGTGGAGATCGTCGCCAAGCGCAAGTGGGACACCAAGAACCGGCTGCTCGCCTCCGTCGACCGGGCGCGGAACCTGGTCGGCTACGAGCCTTCCACGCGGTTCGAGGACGGGCTCCAGCAGACGATCCGCTGGTTCCGCGACAATTGGGAGAACATCCGCCAGTGCGCCAGCTTCGGTCCGGGGGTCTCGTCCGCCGTCCGCTCCGTCGTCGGCCGATAGGTGTCTCCGTGAGCGCGCGGGCACCGAAGAAGATCCTGGTCGTATTCGGCACGCGGCCGGAGGCGATCAAGCTGGCGCCGGTCGTCAAGGCGCTCGAGGGTGAACCCGATCGATTCGCGGTAGTGAGCTGCGTCACCGGCCAGCACCGCGAGATGCTCGACGAGATGATCCGCGCGTTCGAGCTGCGCCCCCAGATCGATCTCGGCCTGATGAAGCCGGGTCAGACGCTTCCGGATCTGACCGCTCGCGCCATCACCCGGATATCGGAAGTGCTCGCCGAGGTGCGCCCGGACTTCACCATCGTCCAGGGCGACACCACCACGGCGATGACGGCGGCGCTCGCGAGCTTCTACGCGCGGGTGCCGGTTGGCCACGTCGAGGCCGGGCTGAGGACCGCGGATCGCTTCAATCCGTTCCCGGAGGAGATCAACCGGCGCATCGTCGGCACGGTCGCGGACGTCCACTTCGCTCCCACCCTTTCCGCAGCGCGCGCGCTACTCAACGAGGGCGTTGCGGCACGCGACGTTCTCGTCACCGGCAACACGGTGATCGACGCGCTGCTCATGGCCGCGGCGCGTGCCCCCGCCAACGAGCCCCGGTTCGGCCATCGTCCCCGCTACATCCTGGTGACCGCGCACCGCCGCGAGAGCTTCGGGATGCCCATCCGCCGCGTCTGCGAGGCACTGCGACGCATTGCCGCGCGGCATCCGGATCTGGCCGTCGTCTATCCGGTCCACCCGAACCCGGAGATCCGCGGACCGGTGCGCGAGCTCCTGGGACACGCCGAGGGCATCCATCTTCTCGAACCGCTCGGTTACCTCGACTTCGTCACCCATCTGCGTGGCGCGCACTTCGTCGTGACCGATTCGGGCGGCGTCCAGGAGGAAGCGCCCGCTCTCGGCAAGCCGGTCCTGGTGGTGCGCGACACCACCGAGCGGCCGGAGGCCGTTGAAGCCGGCGTCGCCCGCCTGGTCGGCACCTCCGTCCATCGGATCGTCGGCGCCGTCGACGAGCTGTTGACCCGGCCGGGCGTCTACGCGGGCATGGCGCGGGCAACGAATCCGTTCGGCGACGGCCATGCGAGCGCCCGGATCGTGAACGCGCTGAAGGCTCGCCTGTTCGAACACGCACTTCATCCGCGCGAGTTGGAGGTCAGTCCATGAACGTGCTCGTGCTCACCACGACGTTTCCTCCGGAAGTCCGCTCGGCGGCGCTGCTCATGTGGGAACTGGCCGAGTCGCTCGTCGGCCGGGGCCACCGCGTCACCGTCATCACCGCGCCTCCCGAGGGGAGCCATGGACGTCGAATCGGGCCGCTTCAGCTCCCCTACGTCGAGGAACGTTCCGGCGTGCGCGTCATCCGGATTCCAACCCTCGCCATCCATCGGACCCACGCCCCCGCCTTGTTCCGCGGCCTGGGACAGATTCTCAATGCGCTCGCCTACCTCATCGCCGCCCTGTGGGTGAAGAACGTGGACGTGAGCCTCGCGTACTCCCCGCCGCTCGCGCTGGGGATCGTCGGGGCGGTGCTGCACCGCGTGAAGGGAATCCCGCACGTCCTGAACGTGCAGGACCTGGTGCCGCAGTACGCGATCGACCTCGGCATCCTGAAGAACCGGACGCTGATCCGGATGCTCAAGTGGATCGAGAAGACCGTCTACCGCAACGTCCAGCAGATCACCGTGCACTCGCGCGGCAATGCCGAGTACATGGGCCGCGAAGGGGTTCCGGCCGCGAAGGTGGCGGTCGTGCCGAACTGGGTCGACACGCGCCTCATCCAGCCGAAGTCGCGCGAAACCCGGTACCGCGAGAAAGCCGGGCTGCAGGGAAAGTTCGTGGTCCTCTTCGCGGGAATGCTCGGGTTTGCGCAGGACCTCGATACCGTCGTCGAAGCCGGCACCTTCCTGAGAGCGCATCCCGACATCGTCGTGCTGATCGTCGGCGAAGGCGTCGAGAAGGGACGGCTGCGGGAAAAAGCGCGCCGCCTCGGCCTGGACAACATCCGCTTCATGCCCGCCGTGAGCAGCGGCGAGTATCCGGAGGTCGTCGCCTCCGCCGACCTGTGCCTGGCGACGCTGCAGAAGTCGCTGCTTTGCCCGGTGGTTCCGTCGAAGCTGCTCGGTTACATGGCCGCGGGTCGGCCCATCGTCGCCAGCTTCCCCGATGGCGGGGACGCGCCGCGCGTCGTGCGCGACGCGAGCTGTGGAGTTTGCGTGCCTCCCGGCGAACCGGAGCAGCTGGCGATGGCGATCATCGACGCGTCGATGAGCCCGGAAAAGGGTCGCGTGCGCGGACAGAACGGCCGGCGATTCGTCGAGACGCACCACGACCGCGACGTTGTGATGGCGCTGTACGAGTCCATCCTCGAGCAACTGCTCGATATCGCCGACGAGCCCGCCCTTCCGGCCGAGCGACACCTCGAAAAAACGGCACCGCTCGGCTAGCCGCTAGCTCACCTAAGGTGCGGTTTTACGGCCACTATTTGCCCGGTGCCGGCCCCGGTCGCGCCGCTTGGTCGCCATCGCCTCGACTGTAACTTTCGCGGCGCGTCAAATGTTCGGCGCTTTACATGAGCACCCTCGACGGGCGACTCTCCGACCCCCTTCCTCGCCGCCCTGGGGGCCGACGTGCAGCCCAACAAAAAGGTTTTCGTCATTGGCGCAGGCACCGCTTTGCTCGCCGCAAGCCTGCTCGCGCCATCCGCGGCTCGGGCGTATCGGGCATGGGAGGTGGAACGCAGGCAAGCGCTGATCGCGGCGGCCATCGACGCCGCGCGTCGGGGCGACGATTCGCTTCCGTCGATTCCGCTCGCCGACCCGGACGCCCAGGTCGCCGGCTCCAGCGACGGCGTCACGGACTCAGCGGATCCCGAAGCGGGCGAGCGCGACGACGCGGCGCTGCGCGCAGCTTACGTCGCCGCCGAGCTCGGTATCCGGACGCCGCAATTCAACGCCGAGCTCGGTCGCATCGCGCAGCAGGAGACGCAGCGTTGGCTCGGCCTCGGCAACGACGCCTCGGTCGCTCCCACCGACCAGGACCCCTTCGCAGTGAGTCCCACCGTCCAGGGCAACGCTCCGTGGCGCTCGATGGGCCCGTACTGGGCGCGCACGCAGTTCAACGGCACCTACTACGCCGCAGCCGACACGGGCCGCGTGATGACCATCAAGGTCCATCCGACCAACGCGAACCTCGTCTACATCGGCACCTCCGGCGGCGGGATCTGGAAGAATGCCAGCTTCAACAACAGCAGCCAGGCCGCGGGATCGACACCGACCTGGGTGCCGCTCACCGATTCGCTGGGGTCGCTCGCCATCGGCGCCTTCGACATCGCGCCCAGCAATCCGAGCGTGCTCTATGTCGGGCTTGGCGACGCCTCCGACCAGCAGTTCGGCGGATGGGCGAAGAGCGTCGACGGGGGCACGACCTGGACCACCGCGCAGATCCTCACCGCGGTGCACCCGGCCGACAACGTGACCGTCTTCGCGCAGCAGGTGCGCGAGGTGACCGCCGATCCCAACGACGCCAACCACGTCTTCTTCACCACCGATGCCGGGCTCTTCGTCACGACCGACGGCGGCGCGACGTTCACCATCGCGACTCTTCCCAAGTCGGCCCCGTATACGACGTCGCGCGAGGGCACCTGGTCGATCGCCTGGCTGGGCGGAACGAGCTGGATCGCCAGCGGTGTATATGCCTGCCCCGGTTTCAACGGGCCCAACAGAGCGCTGCAGATCATCGGCGCGACGGTCTGTCCCGCCCCGAACCAGACAGTGCCGGGGAACCTGGGCGACATCTGGCGGTCGTCGGACAACGGGGTGACCTGGACGTCGGTCCGCGACTCCGGCCAGCTCGCCACCCTCATTTCCGCGGCCGGCGCGTCGGGTATCGGCCGCATGGATGTGACGGTCGCGCCGGCGACGGATCCGGCCACCGCGCGGGTCTATGCGCTGGCCGGATCACAGAACGAGAACACCGGCAACAGCTCGACGATCGGGATCGTCCGCAGCGACGATGGCGGCGGGACCTGGACGTTGAAGGCGCGCGTCTCCGCGCCGGCGACGGTGTTGCTGAACCCGACCAGTCGCAGCACCGATTGCACGAACATGAATCTCGGTCACGGGCAGTCGTATTACGACCTGGCGATCGCGGTCGATCCGGGAAATCCGGATCGGGTGATCGCGGCGGGCGATTTCTGCAGCGTGCGCACCCGCGACGGCGGCGCAACCTGGGAGAATACCAGTCACTGGCTTCCCAGCAGCGGCCGCGGCACCACGAGCCGCGGCATGCCTCCCATGATCAGCGGTCCGCTCCCCTACGCGCATGCCGACTGGCACACGGCCCTGGTCAGCCGCGTCGGCGGCCAGGCAGTCGTCTTCGGAGGGAGCGACGGCGGCCTCTTTGTCTCGCGCGATCTCTTCGACCGCGACTTCGGCGAGCAGGTGCATTGGGACTTCCCCGATTACGGAATCACCACGCACCTCATGTATTCGGTGGGGTCGGGAGATCCCACCACCGGCAACCCGTCGTTGCTCTATTCGGGCCTGCAGGACAACGGGACACGCTGGCTGCTCAACAGCGACGACGAGGGGATCGCCACCTCCGTCGAGCTGAAGGTCTGGGACCAGCTCATCGGCGGCGACGGCATCGGTACGGCGGTCGCTCTCGACCCCACAGGAAAGAATCCGACGCTCTGGGCCTCCGTTCAGGGCTCGCGCCGGTTCTGTCGGCCCCGCGCGCGCGACTGCGGCAAGGCCACGCGCGTGGAGCGAGGCACCGAGCGGAGCAACTGGCTTGCGCTCCAGCCCCTGGGCGACGTCGAGCCGTTCTTCATCCGCTATGCCGATCTCGGGGACGGCTGGGTGCTGAGCGCGTCGAACCAGAACCTCTGGCGTTTCCGCCCCACTGACGACGACGCCGTCCTGTCGGTGCGCCTCACAACCTCGCCGCCCGGCGTCCCGAGCATCACGGGTTGCGGTTCGACGGCGGCGCGGACCGTCCGCGGCATCGGCCCGACCGCCTCGCCGCCATACACGTTGGACGGAGTCTCGGCGCGGCTCTACGGGTTGCCGCTGAACTCCGGCTGCTTCGCGGTCGTCACGGACAAGACCCAGCTCGGCGGAACGCTCGCGACGACCACCGTCGGCGTGCCTGTCTCGCTCCGGGCCAACGATGCGAACGGCAATACCGTCCTCGTTTCCTTCACCAGCTCGTTGGCGTTCCCGCGCAATGCATCGAGCCTGGGCGGAACCGATCCCCGGCAGTCGTTCGTCGTCTCCAGCAACGCTCCCGCGGGACTCGATGCCAATTCATTCGCGGTGATTCCGCTTCCGGCCGAGGTCGGGCGGATCTTCAAGACCACCGACGGCGGCAACACATGGATTCCGTTCCACGGCAACGGGACCAGCGATCTTCCCAACGTCCCCGTCTACGTCGTGCGCTACGACTACAGCGACACCACCGACCAGACTCTCTACGCGGGCACCGAGCTGGGCCTCTATCGTACGACCGACGGCGGCGAGACCTGGGCGCGGGTCGGCATCGGCCTGCCGCTGGTGCGGATCACCGACGTCTACATCTCGAAGAACGGCAGCGACGTGCGCGCCTCCACCTTCGGGAGAGGGATGTGGGAGATCCACGTCGGCAGCGAGGCCACGCAGATCGCCGGCAGTGGCGATTACGACCGCAACGGCGTGATCGACTGGTTCGATCTGTCGGCGCTGGCGACGCGGATGGGTGTCGCGCCGCTGGGCAATCCTCCGTTGTCCAATCCGCCCACCGCGCCTTGGTACGACAGCAACCTCGATCTCGGCGGCGCGAATCCCGCCCTCATCCAGGAGGACGACCTCACCGCCCTCCTCGCCAAATTCGGGAGCACGCCGTGACCCACCGCATCGCAAGTCCATCCATCCGGATCGTGCTGACGTCGGCCGTCGCGGTGCTCGCGGCATGCGGAGGCGGCGAGAAGGCGAACCCCGATACCGCGACGGTGACGGTGACGAGCACCAGCGGCTCCCCCCACGGCCTCCTGGTGACGATGGCGCGCACGGCGACCGCCGGCCAGCCGACTGCGGTGACGATCCTGGCATTCAATCCTTCCGGCGGGGCCTTCGCCGGGTACAAAGGCACCGTCACGCTGACCACCGACGATAAGGCCGCGTCGGTGCCCGCGCCGTTCACGTTCACGGCCGCCGAGCGCGGACAGAGGACCGTTCAGGTCACGTTCAGGACGGCGGGCCTCCACGTCCTCCAAGCCACCGACGAGAACGCCGCGACGGACACCGGCTTTACCGTGGTGGCTTCAGCGGCCGCGGCATCGCTGGCGCTGGAGGGCATTCCGGCGGCAAAGGCGGCGGGAGACACGTTCGCGGTGACGGTCGCCGCGCGCGACGCGTTCGGGAACACGGCGACGGGCTACCGAGGCACGCTGCGATTCAGCAGCAGCGACGCTGCCGCGGTCCTTCCTGTCGATGGTGCCTTCAACTCCGTGGACAGTGGCCGGAAATCGTTCGCCCTCTCCTTCCGGACGCAAGGAGCGCAGACGTTCACGGTGCGGGACACCGCCGTCTCCGGGCTCATGGTGACCTCGGCGGCCATCGCCGTGCGGTCCGGAGCGGCCGCGCGCATCCAGCTCCGCCTCAGCGGCAGCTTCAAGGTCGACGATCCGCACACCCTGACGGCGCAGTTCGGCGACGCTTTCGGCAATGCGGTGACCAATTTCGCCGGCACCATCTCCTTCGCGACCTCGGATCTGGCGGCGCCCTCCATCCCCAATGCCGTCCTCACGGGCAGCGAAGGGGGCGTGGCGACGGTGGGGAACATCCGCTTCTACACCGCCGGGCTGCAATCGATCGTGGCGACCTCAGGCTCGGCCACGGGAAGCATCGAGCTTGCGATCTCCAATGCACCGGCACAGGCCTTGTTGCTTTCGCGCGCTCCGTCCGCGGTGATGGCCGGCGAGCCGTTCGGCTTGAGTGTCCGCGCGGTCGACCTCCACGGCAATCTCGCCGTCGACTACGGCGCGTCGGTATCGTTCAATTCCACCGACATGTTTGCCCGCCTTCCCGCGCCCGGACCGCTCTCGCAGGGAACCCGCGATGTCGCCGTCGCGCTGGCGAAGGCCCCGGCCGGATCGATCTCGGTCACCGACGGAGCATTGTCGGGATCAACCGGCCAGATCACGGTGGAGCCGGGCGACGTCGTCACCTTTGCGCTCCAAGGCACCGTGACGGCCACCGCCGGAGCACCCGCGGACGTGACGGTCGTGGCATATGACGGCTTCGCAAACACGGCGACGGCCTTCCGCGGCGCCGTCACCTTCAACTCGACCGACGCGAAATCCGACCTGCCCGCGGTATACACGTTCACGCCCGCGGATGCCGGCCAACACGGGTTCCAGATCACGTTCAAGACCGCCGGGGCGCAGGGGCTCACGGTTGCGAGCGGCGTCCCGTCCGGCTCGATGAGCTTCACCGTGGCCGCCGCCGGAGCGGTATCCTGCGCCGTCTCGCAATTCCCGGCCACCGCTCCGGCGGGCTCGCAGGTCCCGCTGCGCGTCACCGTGTACGATTTGTTCGACAACGTCTCGACGGGCTTCGCGGGCGTCGTGCAGCTCACTTCCAGCGACGCGCGGGCGCAGCTTTCGCCGGCCTCGGCCTTCGACCCTTCGAGCAACCGCGGCTCCCGCGTGTACAGCGCGCGCCTGCTCAGCGCCGGACCACAGACGGTGACGGCAGCCGAGTCGACCAACACATTCTCGTGCCAGGCGACCGTGACGATCGACGTCGGCCGGGCGCAGTTCGTGATCACGTTGCCCGTGGACGTCAACGCCGGCGCCGATGCGACCGGAACCGTCACGGTGAAGGACGGATTCGACAACGTCCTCACCGACTATGCCGGCGCGGTGACGTTCACGAGCAGCGATTCCCTCGCGACGAGGCCAGCCGATGTGACGTTCGATGGGACCCAGGGTGGCTCGGTGACGATCAGGGCCAGGTTCATTTCACTCGGCGTGCAGAGTCTCACGGCCGCGCAGATCGGCGACGTGACGATCACCGGCAGCGCGACGACCAACGTGCACGGATTCGTCTACACGGATCCGGCGGCCGGCGGGAAGGTCCGCCTCGTCCTGAACGCCGCGAGCTCCACTCCGGCCGCCGTGCAGCTCGACCTCGTCGCGGGCAACGGATTGGTGGCCGCCTACGGCGCCGGATTCAACCTTCCGCTCGCCGGAGACCGCGCCGTGGCGGGCACCCCGCTGCTCGTCGAGCCTGCCGCGGTCGCCGGCGTCACGAACTTCGCGCTCGGCATTGCTCCGAAAGCGGTCGCCGCGGCCCTGCCGACGTCCGGGCCTGCCGCGGGCACGCTGTTGACCGGGGTCAGCCAGAAGGCTTCGGGCGCGGGAGCGAAGACGACGGACACCACGTTGACCGTCGGCGCTGTGATGTACTCCGTCCGGTTGGAGCTCGCTTCCAACGCGACGACCGGCACGATCTTCGACGGCAACGCGTTGCCTGTCGGTTACCGCGCCGCCGTCCGCGATCGGCTCGGGAAAGACATTGCGGAAATGGCGGACTTCGCGATCGGCCAGCTCGCCGTCCGCTGAGACGAAATGTCGAAGGCGCGCCGGCCGATGCAGCCAAGGCGCAGTGCGTCTTGACGCGGAGCCGCCGAGTCCTAGGGTACGCGCCGCAGACCATCACGGCCTGTGAAGGGGGATGTCATGGCATCGGACTCCGCTCTGTTCATTGGCTGGAGATTGCCCGTCGTCGGACGTGAAGCGGACGCGCTGGAAATGTTCGGATCGTTCGTTGGCTACCTGGGGAAGCAGCAGGCTACGGGGACGGTGGACTCGTTCGAGCCATGCCTCCTCTCGCCACACGGCGGCGATCTGGACGGCTTCATCATCGTCCGTGGAGATCGTGCCAAGCTCTCCGCGCTGCGGTACTCCGACGAGTTCGAAGAGCTCGTCTCGAAGTGCCTGCTCAGCGTCGACGGCTTCGGCGTGGTCGACGCGTACGTTGGGGATGGCGTCGGCGTGCAGCTTCAGCGCTACGCGAAGAACGTGCGCCGCTGACCTGGCGCAAGCCGGACGTCAGCTCGGCTGTCCCGAGAGGATTGCGCGCGCGGCATCCACCGCTTCGTGCGTTCCGGCAAGCGCGAGCACGTCGTCGACGCGCAATTCCTCGTGGCCGGTGGGAACCAGGACACCTTCAGGATCCCGCGCGATGGCGAGCACGGTTGCGCCGGTGGCGCCGCGGAGGTTGAGACTTGCCAGTGTCCGACCGACGGCGGGGCTCCCCGCGGAGAGCGTGAACCGTACCGGGGATCCGAGGCCCGGCAGGACTTGCGCGACCTGCCGCTCGGTATCGCCATCGGCGGGGGGCGCGCCGCGCGCCTGCGAGAATGCGGCAGCGAGCACTTGCGCTCCGGCCCGGACGTGCCCTTGCAGCTGCGTCACCGAAAGCCAGAGCCGGACTCCGAGAAAGAGAAATGCAGCGGCGAAGAGGATGAGCGTCGGACCCATGGGAAGAAAAGCCCGCGCGACGGCGAAGAGCGGCAGGCCCAGCGCGACCGCAGCGACGAGCTGGAGGGAGACGATCAGCGCACGCCGCGGCGCCGCCGCCAGATCGACCCTTCCCGGAGCCCCTTCGGGCAAGGCTTGCGTGGCGAGCGCGAGGGCCAGCGCGCCGACGAGCCTGACGATCCCGACGAGAAAAGGCGCCGAGAGGGCGATGGCCACTGCCATCGCCACGATCTCCGCCGCAATGGCACCGAGGCCCGCCCGC
>VBKI01000054.1:77139-79781 GCA_005879535.1 Deltaproteobacteria bacterium
AGGCACGGATCATCCAGGGCGTCGTCAACGCCGTCACCGCCGAGACGCTCACCGCCACCGGGTAGAGGAAGTCGCGCACCGCTCCCGTCGACACGCCAAGCTGCGCGATGAGAAAGGAGAACTCGCCGATCTGCGAAAGGCTCATGCTGGCGGCGATCGAGGTGCGCACGCCGGCGCCGGTGAGGAAGGCCGGGATCGAGACGCCGATCATCCTCCCCGCGACCACCACCCCCGAGAGCACGAGGATGGGAATCCAGTTCGCGCGCACCAGCGCCGGGTCGATGAGCATGCCCACGGAGACGAAGAAGACCGCGGCGAAGAGGTCGCGCACGGGCTCCAGCAGGTGCTCGATCCGCGGTCCTTCGCCCGATTCGGCGACCAGTGAGCCGGCGACGAAGGCACCGAGCGCGACCGAGTAGCCGAAGCGCTGTGCAAGCAGGGCGAAGGCGAAGCAGATTCCCACGCAGGCGATGGCGGTCGTCTCCGGCCGGTCCAGCTTCAGCACCGCCCGGACCAGGCGCGGGACGACGAGCGCGCCGGCAGCGCCGACCACGGCGAGGAAGAGGCCCAGGCGGCCCGCGGTGGTGGCCACCTGCGCCGCGGTCAGCTTCCCGGCGGCGAGCGTCGCAAAGGCGGCGAGGAGGAGGATGGCGACGAGGTCCTCGACGATGAGGACCGCGAGGACCAGCTCGCGGACGCGGCCACCGATGCGAAGCTCGCTGAAGGCCTTGGCGATGATGGTGGTGCTGGACATCGCCATCATCGCGCCGGCGAACAGCGCCTCGCGCGACGTCCACCCGAACATCTGCGCGCTCAGATCGCCGAGGATGATCTGGACGCTGATCTCGACGACGGCGACGACGGCGGCTGCCGCGCCGACCCGCAGCAGCTTCTTCAGCGTGAACTCGAGCCCGATGCCGAAGAGCAGCAGGATGACGCCGAGCTCGGAAAGTCCCTCGATGGTCTCGCTGTCGGCCACCAGCGGGAACGGCACGTGCGGTCCGACCAGCAAGCCGGCGATGAGATAGCCAAGCACGACCGGCTGCCGAAGGCGCTGGAAGACGACCGTGGTGACCGCCGCCACGCAGAGGACGATCGCGAGATTGGTGAGGAAGACGTTGGCGTGGTGCTCCATCTCCCGGGCACAGTACGGGACGCGGGCATCGCGCGGTAGACTGCCTCGATGCCAAAGATCGCGAGCAGCGTGGGAATGCTCGGCACCGAGACCGCACTCGACGTGCTGGTGAAGGCGCGGGCCGTGGAGGCGCGCGGGCGGAAGGTGATCCATCTCGAGGTGGGTGAGCCGGACTTCCCCACGCCGGGGCACATCGTCGAAGCCGGGATCCGGGCGCTCCGCGACGGGTACACGCGATATGGCGCGCCGGGCGGCTCGCAGACGCTGCGCGAAGCGATTTGCGAGCACCTCGACGAGCGGGGAGTTCGCGCCAGCCCCGAGCACGTCGTCGTCACTCCCGGAGCGAAGCCGAACTTGTTCTATGGGTTTCTGGCGACGATCTCTCCCGGGGACGAGGTGCTGATCCCCGATCCGGGCTTTCCCATCTACGCATCGATGGTGCGCTTCTGCGGCGCAACGCCGGTCTCGGTACCACCGCGCCTCGACCAGGGCCGCGCACTCGACCTCGACGCGCTGGAACGGTTAATCACGCCGCGCACCCGGATGATCGTGTTCAACTCCCCTTCGAACCCGACCGGCGCGATCGTGCCGGACGCGGATCTGCGCCGTCTCGCGGCGCTGGCGGAGCGGCACGATCTCTGGGTCATCGCCGACGAGATCTACCGGCGCATCTGTTACGGCGAAAAAGCGCCTTCCATTGCCGCGCTTCCGGGAATGCTCGGGCGCACGATCCTGGTCGACGGGTTCTCCAAGGCGTACGCGATGACCGGTTGGCGGCTCGGATGGGCCCTCTATCCCGCGGCGCTCGCGCCGCATGCGATTCGCCTGGTGATCAACTCGAACACCTGTACCGCGGCGTTCGTGCAGGAGGCAGGGACTGCCGCGCTGCGCGGGCCCCAGGACGTCGTCGATACAATGGTTGCCGAGTTCCGCCGGCGGCGCGACGCCATCGTGGCGCGACTGGCGCGGATTCCCGGCGTGCGGTGCCACGCTCCCGCGGGCGCGTTCTATGCCTTTCCCGACGTTCGCGCCCTCCCGATCCCCGCCGCAGCGTTTGCCGATCGCCTCCTCGAGGAGGAAACGGTCGCGCTCCTCGACGGTTCGGGGTTCGGCGCGGGGGGCACCGGATATCTCCGGCTGTCCTTCGCCGCTTCGCTCGACAATCTCGAGGAGGCGGCGGACCGCTTCGAGCGCCTCGTCGCACGGTTGTGAGCGTCTCGCCGGCCCGAGAAAGGGCGCCACGCCTTCTCCAGCTCGCGCGCGACGTCGTCCGGGATGCGGATGCCGGAGACCTGCGTGTCCCAGTACATGCGCGAGAGTGCGCCGTGCGAAAGAGCCTCCCGCGGCAGGATGGGTTCGCGTTCCGCGTCGAGCAGGATGTCCAGCGACAGATCGACATAGTTGCAAGGCACGCCGGCCCGTCGCCAACCCGGGCCTTCGTACCAGTCGCTGGTCGCCCATCCGGAGGCGACGATGCCCCGGGGCTCCTCTCCCTGGCGGAGAAGAA
>VBKI01000055.1 GCA_005879535.1 Deltaproteobacteria bacterium
ATGATCTTCGGCCGAAGCGGCAGCGGCAGTTTCGACTCGGCGAACTCGCGCAGGCGCGCAGCAACGGTCGGGTCGCCTGGGTCGCGCGCCACCACGAACGCGGCGGGCGCCTCGCCCATCACCTCGTCCGGGACACCGATGACGGCCGCCTCCACGATGTCCGGGAACGCCAGCAGCGCTTCCTCAAAGCGCTCCGCGCTCGTCCGCGTACCGCCGCACTTGAGGAAGCTCTTCGCCCGTCCCAGGACGGTCACGTATCCATCCCGGTCGACGGTCGCCAGATCGCCTGTGTGCAGCCGCCCGTTGCGGAAGGTGACCGCGGTCTCCGCGGCATCCTGGAAATAGCCGCGGGCGATGTTCTCCCCTTCGGCGACGATCTCTCCGGTCT
>VBKI01000056.1 GCA_005879535.1 Deltaproteobacteria bacterium
CCGCCGCTTAGACTCCATCGCCTCATGCCGATGCCCGCGCGTCTCAAGGAGCACGAGCCCTGGACTGACGAGCAGGTGATCGAGCGCGTCCTCTGCGGGGATGCCCAGCTCTTCGAGCTGATCATGCGCCGTCACAACGAGCGCCTCTACCGCGCCATCCGCTCCATCCTGCGCGACGAGGCCGAGGTCGAGGACGCCATGCAGGCCGCTTATCTCCACGCCTACACCCACCTGCGCGACTTCGAACGCCGCTCGACGCTCGCCACCTGGCTGACGCGCATCGCCATCCACGAAGCGCTCGGTCGCCGGCGGCGCGGATTGCGCACCGTGACCAGC